>DAOTWI010000404.1:0-5048 GCA_034436075.1 Roseiflexus sp. | reverse complement strand
GAGAACTGAGAACCGAGAACTGAGAACTGAGAACTGAGAACTGAGAACCGAGAACTGAGAACCGAGAACTGAGAACCAAGAACCGAGAAGCGAGAACCAAGAACCGAGAGCTGAGTTCTGTACCGAAGAGGCTGCCGCGCGCTCAGGATCGGGCGGCTGCACCGGAAGAGCGCGCGGCTTCGTCTGCAATGGCTAGCGTCGTCGCATCAGGAGCGACACGTAGTACAGCATCTGGAGAATAGCCGTGGCTGCGGCTGCAACATACGTCAGCGCCGCTGCATCGAGCACCGCCTTGACCCCCTCGGCTTCCTGGCGCGTGACCAGACCATACCGTTCGAGCATGGCGCGGGCGCGGGCGCTGGCGTCGAACTCGACCGGCAGCGTGACGAGGCTGAAAATCGCGCCGCCGCTCATCAACAGCACGCCGATCCAGGCAAGCGCCAGCCCTGCCCGCGAAAAGGCGCCGAGCACCAACCCGACCATCAGCAGAATGCCGCCGAGTTGCGAACCGACATTGACGATGCCGACGATCCCGGAGCGCAGCCGCAACCAGGCGTATCCCTGCCGGTCTTGCAATGCGTGTCCCAACTCATGCGCCACCACTGCCATCGCCGCCACTGATGGATGGGCGATCGAACCGGCGGAGAGGCGCATCGCTTTTGCGCGCGGGTCGTAATGATCGGTCAGTTCGCCGCCGATCTGCTCGACACGCACATAGTCGAGCCCTTCATTGCGCATCAGGACGCGCGCCACGTCGAGACCGGTCATATTGCGTGCATTGCGCACCTGTGCATACTTCTTGTAGGTGGACTGGACCTTCCACTGCGCCCACAATGTGATTCCTGCGCCTAGCAGCATCACAATCAGATAGAGAGGGCTGAAGAACATAGTTGTTTCCTTCTGCATGCCATGGTTCCCGACAGTGAGCGCCTGCCGCTTATGCGCGGCGAAACTGGCGCTGTGTCAGGACGGTTACAAGCCCAAATGTCAGGATTGCAATGATTCCAAGATCGATCCAGACCTCCGGGTCGGGTGTGCTGCCGCGCAGCATCAGGTCCTGAAACCCTGCGACGCCGTGACTCATCGGGATGAGCGCGATGACCGGCTCGATCCAGGCTGCGAAGCTGTCTCGACTGATAAAAAAGCCACTAAAGAAGATCGACAGCAGCAGACTGATCATCGCAAATTGGATCGCCTGGCTGTCCGATCCGGCAACGGTCGAGATAAGAAACCCCACTCCCAGCGATGCCACCGTCAGCAGCAACAGCAACAGGGCGAAGAGTTGCCAGCTGCCCAGGAGCGGTACGCCAAGCAAGCGCATTGCTGCCGCAAGCGCTGCTGATGCAACCGCGATGACCATCGTATAGCCGAGGTACTTGCCGATCAGCAGTTGCGCCATGTTGGCTGGCGACACCCGGAACAATTCGAATGCGCCCATCATGCGCTCGCGCACCAGCGCCAGCGCGCCGAGCGACACTGCCGTATGCTGCACGAGCAATGCCAGAACTCCTGGTGCATAGTATACCACTGCCGGGTAAGCGCCGCTTGCCTGCCCGATGGATTCGGTGCGGATATTCTGGTAGCGGTGCTGTACCGGAGAGACGATCGTCTCCGGCGCAATGCTGATGAAAATGGCGATCTGCTGATCGAGCAGCAGCAGCAGTTCCTTCGAGTCGCGCAGTTCTTCCAACCCGCGCTCGAGATCGCCGGAAGCCAGAATGGCATCCACTTCGTCGAGGGATTGAATGGCGTCGTCGGCGCGCGCGCGCAATTGTTCGACATCATCGCTGCGACCGGCAAACAGATTCTCTGGCGGAATGGCGTCGCGGAACTGAACGATCAGTGCGCGCAGAGTGCGCAGTTCCTGGCGGATGGCTTCCTGCTCGGCGCGGCTCACCTCGCGTTCGAGTTCGGTCAGACGATTGGCGCCAATCGCAATCTGCACGCCAACCGCGCGCGCCTGTTGCTGCGCCAGGCGGGTCTGTTCCGTCAAGAGCGCCTTGTTGATCTCGTTGACCTGGGCATATGCCAGGTATTGGATCCATCCCTCGACCAGCGGGTTGATGGCATTCGCGTAGACCAGAATCGTCGGGTTTTCGCCGCGTTGCAATTTGCCGAACACATCGTCCGGTACGATCTGAACGACATCGAGGTCGCCGTTCTCCAGCGCCGCACGCGCTTCAGCAGGGGTATAGGCGCGATTCACCAGCCGGAAATTGAGTCCGACCAGGCCCGTGATCTGTTTGCGCATCTCAGCCGGAAGATCGTCGGGCAGGATGAGCGCCGTGCGCAGCACCGGGTTGCTGTTGACGAACCCCGCGCCAAAGAGCACGAGCACCAGAAGCGGACCGGCGACCAGGCTGATCAGGAGCAGCGGCTGGCGACGTATCTCGCGCACTTCTTTGAGAAAGTAGGCGCGGACGCGGATCAGCCAGCGCACCGCCTCACCGGCGGGACGCGATGTCGTCAGGGTGCGCTGCGTGGGACGATCTGGCGCTGTGCTGGCCATAGGACTCTCTCTCGATCATCGTATCGGCGGTTTGATCCACCGGCTGGTCTTCCCATTGCCGGATGATACGGATAAAGACATCATCGAACGTCAGCGCCAGTTCTTCGGCGCTCTCGACGACGATATTCGGACCGTCCGGGTCTTCCAGAAGGTTGAGCACTTCTGGAATCCAGTCGCCAGCGTCATCGACGGTGACGTACAGTTCGCGGTCCGACTCGGGAACGTAGCGCACCTCTTTGACGTGCGGGTAGCGCCGCAGCGCGCTAGCCGCTTTCGCCAGGTTCGCCGGGTCTGCCAGCGTCAGGTGAATGATCTCGCCGCCGAGGGCGCGGCGCTTCAGGTTTTGCGGCGTATCAATCGCCAGAAGGCGCCCCCGTCGCATTACGGCGACGTAATCGCAGTACATCGCCTCGCTCACGATCTGGGTCGTAATCAGCAGTGTGCGTCCCTGGTCGCGCAGGGTGCGGAAATAGTCCCAGAATCGTCCGCGCAGCACCGGATCGATGCCAGCCGTGGGTTCATCGGCGAAGATCAGGTCCGGGTCGTGCATCAGCGCGCCGACCAGCATGAGGCGGCGCTGCATGCCGCCGGAGAGTTGCCGTCCCAGGCGGTTGCGTGCGCTGGCAAGATCGACGAAGTCGAGCAGTTCGTCGAGGCGCCGGCGGATCTGAGAGCGGTGCATGCCATAGAGCGATGCCAGAAACTCGGCGTTTTCCGTGACGCTCAGGTTTGGATAGAGGACGAACTGTTGCGGAATGTACCCGATGCGCGCCTGATGTTCGGCGCGAAAGATCGCCGGATTGACGCCAAGCACCCGGATCGTTCCTTTGTGGGGGCGGTAGAGACCAAGCGCCAGGCGCACGGTGGTGGTCTTGCCGCACCCGCTCGGTCCAATCAACCCGAGGATCGTTCCTTCGGGCACAGTGTAGGTTTGATCGAAGACGCCAGCGTTTTCGCCGAATATCAGGCTGACGTCGTGCGACTCAATAGCATTGGCGCGCGTCGATGTCATAGGTGCGCTCCTGCGCGAAGAGCAGAGAACTGAGAACTGAGAACCGAGAACCGAGAACTGAGAACCGAGAACTGAGAACTGAGAACTGAGAACTGAGAACTGAGAACTGAGAACCAAGAACCGAGAACTGAGAACTGAGAACTGAGAACCAAGAACTGAGAACCAAGAACTGAGAAGCGGAGCGTCGCATGATGTGACTGTCGTTGCGAGCGAAGCGAAGCCGTCTTTTCATAGAACGATCATCCTGACGTTTTGACCGTCTCTTAGATTGGCGTTGGCTGAGCCTGTCGAAGCCAACGCCGGTTAAGCCTGTCGAAGCCAGCGCCAACCGTGCCACAGGCGCAGGCTCGATAGTCTGAGTTTTGGTTGATCTTCCTATAAGTGCGTTCCTGAGCGATGTGGTGCAACTCTCGTTCCATTGTACATGATGCCGTGCATGTCTGGATCGTGCCATCGCTCAGCGATATGGTTTTTGAGAAAATAATCCGATATCGCCAGGTCCAGCCCGCGCAGGCGGGCTTCGCAGCAGGAGCCCGCGGCTTCAGCCGCCGGGCGGGTAGGCGGAGAGCAGAATAATTATTCAAACTCCATATCGCAGGACGACGTTGCTGCAATGAGGCAATGGAGCGATCTATCGGGGACATTGCGGTATAATAGTCATGCGCAGACTGCGGCAATACAGAACCCCGGCGCGAAGTTTCAGTCTGCATCGGCATATTGTCGATTCAACCACACCACCGGGGAATCCATCATCAGGGGGCAATCACATGGCATGGGGCGACGAGCCAGGGCATGAGTGCGGCATTTTTGGCATCTACGCGCCGCACGAGGACGTGGCGCGCCTGACGTTCTTCGGTCTCTATGCGCTGCAACATCGCGGGCAGGAGAGTGCAGGCATCGCAGTATCCGACGGGCGACGCATCCATCTGCACAAGGAGATGGGTCTGGTCGCTCAGGTGTTTAATGAGGAAAAATTGCGCCCGCTCAGAGGGCATATTGCTATCGGGCATACGCGCTACTCCACCACCGGCTCCTCGAAACTGCAAAACGCGCAGCCCTTTGTGGTCGAAAGCGTCCTTGGTCCTCTGGCTGTCGGTCATAATGGCAACCTGACAAACGCGCCGCAATTGCGGCGCGAGTTGTTGATGCGCGGCGTCGGATTGATGTCGTCGAGCGACAGCGAGGTCATCACGCAGATGCTCGCTGGCGGCGAGGGGCGCACCTGGGAAGAGAAACTGCGCGTCTTCATGATCCGCGCCGAGGGGGCGTACTGCCTGACGGTGCTGACGCGCGATACGCTCTACGCGATCCGCGATCCGTGGGGGTTGCATCCGCTCTGCTACGGGCATCTTGGCAATGGCGGATGGGTCGTGGCGTCGGAGAGTTGTGCGCTGGCGACGATCGGTGCAACCCTGGAACGCGAACTGGCGCCGGGTGAGATCATGGCATTCGATGAGCGCGGTCCTCGCACGATTGCGCATTCCCCGGCGCCGCAGCGTGCTATGTGCCTGTTTGAATACATCTACT
>DAOTWI010000403.1:0-4706 GCA_034436075.1 Roseiflexus sp. | reverse complement strand
GCGTATGACCGTGACTATCCGCTGGCGACCGCGCCGGGACCGGTGGCGGACGCAGCGCGCATGGCGTTCGCCGGGAGCGTGTTCACTGAACCGCAGCACGCAACGATCCGCGCGCGCTGTGCGACAAGCCCGTGCCGGCGTTATAGCGACATCACCGTGACGATCGGGTATCAGGCGGAGGTCTGGACGCCAATCCCCGGATTGACCGGCATTCGCGTCCACCGCAGCGCCACGCGCGCAGCCGAACAGGACACACAAGACTGACACCGCGCGGAGAGAACCTATGGGATCACGATGCAGCGCATTACCCATCAGGCGTCCACCTGTTCATCGGCTTCCCGAACAGGGACAGTCGCTGGTCGTCGTCGCACTGATCCTGGCGTTTCTCACACCATTCGTCTTCACCATTATCGAGTTCAGCGAGCGGCAACTCGAAGTGGCGCACATGGAGGATGCCTTGCAGCAGGCGACGCGCTCGGCGGTGCAATTGTTCGATTATGCATACCTGGCGCGCAACAGCCAGCGCATCAACGAGGAACACGCCGTGCAAACAGCAAAGCGGACATTTGTGCGTAACCTCGGCACAGTGCTGGGACTGGCGGAAGACCCGGAAACGCTGGCGCAGCGTGTAACGTGGCGCATCCTGCCGCAGGGCGGTTCGTGCCGGTTCGATGATGGGCAGACCATCACCTTCGATCAACCGGCGGTATGCGCAGAAGTGCGTCCGACGCTATCCGGTTTTGGGCTGCTGGGGTATGCGCCGTACCGGCCGCTCATTACGGCAGCGGCGACGCTTGATGTCCTGGATCAGTAGGCTTACACAATGATCATGAAAACGGAGAAAACCATGTCCTCAAGTCTCTCGGCACCCCTGAGCAGTGCGCTCACCCCCAAGAAGTCGCAGGTCGCGCCGGTGCTGTTGCTCATGCTCGGAATTGCGGCGTCGCTTGCTGCTGCCGCCTACGGCTACATCGAGAGCCGCCGCACCGAGCGCGTGGTCATTGCCGCGCGCGATGTCCCCTCCGGACAGCAGATCACCGCCGACGATCTCGCGGTGATCGAACTGCCGTTGCATCGACCGGTTCAGGTAGCAGGCATCACCGATCCGAACACGGTTGTTGGACAGTACGCAACCCGGCAGATTGGCGTCAACGACCTGCTGCAACCTGGCATGCTGTCGCTGACCCCGCCCGACGAGCCGGTGTATCCCAATGGACGCAAACTGGAACGCAATATGGTGCCGGCGCCGTTTGCCCTGACGGGTGTGGGACCAGTCACCGACCGTGACCGCCTGAATATCGGGTTCATCGCCAGCGACCCGGCGCTGTGCGACCGGACGCGGGCGGATGTATCGCCCGGAACCATTCTGAGCGTGCCGGCAACTCCTCTGGTGATGCACGAGGGAGCGCGAGCGTATGCCTGCCGCTGGATGTCTGGCATTTCCGTCCTGTACATCGAAGGAGACGTCGCGTATCTGGAGATGACCCCGGCGCAGGCGCACGCGCTGCGGGCGCTCCAGGCGGCGAATGTGGCGTTGTGGGCGGAACGCTACGGTGCAACCAGCGATCCGTTGCAGTATATGGACCGCCTGGATGCCGCACAGGTCATCCTCCCCGACCTGACACGCCCCGTCACCGAGACGCTCCGCATCGAGCCACAGATCGTCTCTGGCGCGACGGCGCCGGTTCCTGGCGCGACGGCGCCGATCCCTGGCGCGCCAATCACATCTTCCTCCGACGAATAATCTGCGATCCAGCCATCACCAGCAGATACCGTCGCTGTAAAGCACAGGAGTCATTCCTATGGCCGGGCTTTTTGTCGCCAAAAACGGGCAGAAAAATGAAACACGGTCTCTCAAACAACATCCGGGCGAAGTTGCCGATGCGCCCCCTTCCGCCGACGAGCGGCTTGCCGAACTGCGGTTCTGTGAGGAGACCGGGCGGTTGAGCGAGTGGCAGCGACCAGTTGCCGAAACCATGCGTCGCGCCGGTCTTGGC
Source organism: Roseiflexus sp. (assembly GCA_034436075.1). Taxonomy (GTDB): domain Bacteria; phylum Chloroflexota; class Chloroflexia; order Chloroflexales; family Roseiflexaceae; genus Roseiflexus. Next base: position 2,709 of record DAOTWI010000403.1, on the reverse strand, counting down.
GAGGGGTACACCGTTGCAGAGTGGGCAGAGATCGCCTGGTACGGTCCGCTCGACACCTGGCTACGCCCTGGATCGCGTGTGTCCGACATATTCATCGACGGACCAGACCGCACGATGGTCATCGTTGAAGAAGGGAACCGGAGCGACGCCGGCATCCGCGTCTGCGACGAGTGGCTGCGCTGGACGCAGCGCCAGTTGCTGTTGCGGGCTGGCTTCGTCACCGCCGATCATCCCGACGACTGGCGCAGCGACGATGGGCGGCTTGTTCACGCGCTCTACGGCACCGCCGACCGGCGGCTGCGGTTTGCTGTCACCCGTCCGCCGTATACGCCGGATGGCGCCACGGTTGCTGTGCGCGTTCTGCCCGCGCGCTGGCAGACCATCGACGATCTGGCGCAGCACGAGGGGGGCGTCCTTCCACGCGAAGCCGCCGAACTGCTGCTCGAAGCCATACGGCGCGGCGTCACGCTGTTGATCGCTGGCGGCGCGGGCAGCGGCAAGACGACCCTCACGGCTGCGCTGCTTCAGGCAATTGCCGCCGAGAAGCGCGTCATCATCATCGAAGATGCGCGCGAACTGCCGTTGCCGCCCGACGGTATGGCAGTGGAAGTGTTGCGCAGCCGCAGCAATTTTGCCAGTTGTGTGCGACTGACGCTCCGCCAGCGCCCCGATCTGATCGTCCTCGGTGAAGTGCGCGGTCCTGAAGCCCTGGCGATGCTCGAAGCCGCCGCGACCAGTCACCCTGGCATCTGCACGATCCACGCGCCGGATGCGCTCACCGCTCTCCGCAATCTGGAGCGATTTGCCACGCTCGACAGACTGGCATCGCCAGGGATTGTGCGCGGCCTGATGACCAGCGGCGCGGTACCGTTGATCGCGCTGCACATCGGGAACTACGGCGGGCGCCGGCGTGTCGGGCAGATGATCGAAGTGATCGTAACCAGCGGCAGTCAGGCAGGCGACATGCTGCCGCACAACACGCTGTTTGCGTTCAACCCTGCCACAAACCGGCTCGAACGGAAATATCCCGTTCAGGGCGCCTGGGGGAAGGGTCGGCTATAGAACCTGATGTTCAATCTCAAGGAGCGTTCCATGGCAACCGAACTGTTACTGGTCACCAACACGCCAGGGCTGGTCGAGGCGCTTGGCGGGTACAACGGTATTCTCCCTTTCCCGGCGCCGGGCATGGCGCGGGTGCGCAGTCTGATCGCCGGTGAGCAACCGCCGCCGGTGGTGTACCTGGAAGATACGCGGGGCACCATTGCAGACCTGTGGGAGACCATTCACGCGGCTCAGGCGCGTGGCGTGCAGGTGCTGGTCGGGCTTCAGAGCATTGGCGTGGTGCATGCCGGCGACTTTACCGATGCGGGGCTGGCAGTTACAACCGTGCGCGATCCTGCAACGTTGGCAGCCTGGATCGCGCAGCAACTCGGCGCGACCAGACGGCTTGCCGCGCGCCAGGTGACGATTGCGGTCGCCGGTGCGAAGGGCGGCATCGGGAAAAGCCTGGTGGTGGCATCCCTTGCCGAGGGTATGCGCCGGCGTGGCCTGCGTGTGCTCGTCGTTGACGGCGATCTCTCGAACTCAGGTCTGGTACCGGAGTTTCGCATTCCGGCGGGGTTTGGCTCATTTCTGACATTGCGCCAGGAAGGACGCGGCCATTCCCAATTCACGCCTGCCAACGTCGCGCGCCTGATCTGGCGCCACGCCCCCAGCGGCATCGACTTTCTCCTGGGCGCCGATGAGGCTGCGCTTGCCGCCGATTTCACCCTGCCCGATTGGCGCGCGCTGATGCAGGCGGTCGGCAGCCTTGGCGAAGTGCTGGAACACGACTACGACGTGGTGCTGATCGATACCGGTCCCGATATGAAGAAGCGTCCCTATGCGCTCGAGGCGGCGCGCAATGGCGGATGGGTCGTGCTGCCAGCGCCGCCGGGACGCAAGGAGCGCGCAGGGGTCGGAATTGCGCTGCAACAGTTTGCCGCGCACCAACCCGACCTGACCGACCGCTGCATGCTCATTTTGATGGAACCTGAGCGTGGCGTGACCATCGGTTTGCGCCAGGTGGCGCCGTTGTTCGCCGAACACTGGCCCAAAGCCCGCGTCATCGGCACACTGCCGCGCGATCCGCACCTGGTCAGCCTGGCAAACGAAGAGGCGGATCGGTATGTCTCACCGCTCGATGCCGGCAGGTTTCGCCCATTCTCACTGGCGGTTCACACCATCGTCGAGGAAATGTGCCGCATCACCGGTCTGCCGCTCCCACAGCCAAAACCGACTGTCAGCCTGTTCCGGCGCTGGTTTCCAGGAAAGCCAGCATTGAGAGCGGAAGGTCAGGCAAGGGTGTGAGGCAAGAGGTATGAGGCATGAGGCATGAGGCATGAGGCATGAGGCATGAGGCGAGGGGTATGAGGCAAGGGGTATGAGGCATGAGGCACGAGGCATGAGGCACGAGGCATGAGGCAAGGGGTATGAGGCAAGAGACGAGGAATGGGAAGTCTAACCTCAGTTCTCAGTTCTCAGTTCTCAGTTCTCAGTTCTCGGTTCTCGGTTCTTCAACAAGGATATGCTATGAACCATCGATCCATCATCAACCCGTCTGCTCCGTCGCTCGCCATTGAAGAGGACGGCGGCCTGGCGACGCTGCTTGGCGGTTCAACCGATACCCTGGCGCGGGAGGCGGCGCTGCGCGAAGCGGCGGTTCTCCAG
>DAOTWI010000402.1:0-4515 GCA_034436075.1 Roseiflexus sp. | reverse complement strand
TACCCGCCGGCGCCAAACGAGTCGATGCCGCCGACCATCGCAAGCCCGCGCCCAAGTTCACGCACATAGACCGGTAGCGCCTCCATCAGTGTGCGCGGCATATCACGTGCAGGCGTATCGACGATAATCACCCCGGCATAGGCGCCAAGCTGATCCAGAGTGGCGGGCGCCTGTCCGGGCGGAACAACATCCACACGCACCTCGGCGGCGCGCAGCGCATCGCGCAGATTGGCGGCGCGCGCCTCGTCGGACGCAATCACCAGCAGGCGCGGCGGTCCTAGCACCTCGGTGAACGCTGCGCCTCGATTGTTCTGCGACTCGGTGTCGCCGTCGGCATCGAGGCGCACTTCGAGGCGACGAAACCCGGTTTCGCCCGACGGGACACGGATATCGATCACACTCGATCCTTCAGGAATGGAGAGTTCCTGCTCGCCGATCAGTTGTCCATCAACAATGGTTTGCAGACGCCCGCTGGTCGCATAATTGGACGTGATATTCGCCTGCAATGTGACATCCTGCCCTTCACGCACCACGGCTGGCGCGCTGAGTCCGGCGACGATCACATCGGGACCGCGCTCACCTGGCATGTAGACGACATCGATCGGCACCTGGCGAATAGCCGCAAGTTGCGCCGCGTCCGCCACCCGCCCGGCATTCTCACCGCCGTCCGAGATGAGCACCAGGCGCTTCTGCGTTTCCGCCGGGAAGAGCGCCAACCCGAGTTGCACCGCCTCTTGCAGATTGGTGCGTGTTGTGACTGGAACCGATGTCAGACGACTCAGCGGTCCAATCGGTCCGGGGGCGCGCTCCACCAACGCATTGTCGCCGAACACCACGACAGCTGCCTGGTCGCCTGGGGGCATGGCAACCAGCGCGTCGTTGACATACTGCAAAGCGCGTTCGCGCTGCACTGGCGTCATCGAGTCCGACACATCAACCAGAAACACGGTGGTCAGTTCGCGCACCGGCAGAACGACCTGCGTGCCGGCAAGCGCCAGCGTCAGGGAAAGAAGAATGACGCTGCGCAACGCCAGACTCGACCAGAAGCGCCATGGCGCCAGGCGACGCGGCGTGAGCAGCGTCAAAGCCCACAGCGCCGGGATCAGCGCCAGGAGTGCAAGTGCGAGGGGTGTGATGAACGAGAGGCGAATCATGGTTTCAGTATACCATGCCAGGATTGTTTCTGGCATGTTGCCGCCTGTTATCTGCTGATAATCAAACCTTTCTCGATAGTGCCGGTTGTGTATGCTATAGTGGCACAGCAGGGGTTGATTGCTCAACCACACGATATATCGACGAGGATAGGCAGATGGCTGTTACGCGCTCACAGCCCCCCGTTTCAGAGCAGGCGCCGCATCCCAGCGGCGATAACCGCTTCAAACTGCTCGAAGCCACGATGAAGAAGCACCAGTATCGCCCGGATGCGCTGATCGAAGTATTGCACCGCGCGCAGGAGCTGTTTGGCTATCTTTCGACCGATCTGCTGCTCTACATTGCCCATAGCCTGCATCTGCCGCCAAGCCGGGTCTACGGTGTGGCGACGTTCTATCACTTCTTCTCGCTGGCGCCGAAGGGCAAGCATTCGTGCGTTGTCTGCCTTGGAACCGCCTGCTATGTCCGCGGCGCCGCAGCCATTCTCGCCGCTGCCGAACAGACGCTGGGGGTCCGGGCGGGGCATACCACCCCTGATGGCCGTCTATCGCTCGAAACCGCGCGGTGCCTTGGCGCCTGCGGGATTGCGCCGACCGTCGTGTTTGATGACGCCATTACCGGTCATCAGACGCCGGAGCAAGTCCAGGTGTGGTTGGAACGCCTGGTCAAGGAGAGAGATTAATTGTTTTTACATACAGGCGCAGAAACGCGGAAACCAGACGGGAAACGGAGAGCCGTTGCACTGCAACGGCTGGAGCCTGAAGCGCAGCATCGTTGCACGTTGCACGTTGAATGTGGGAAGGTGAAGCGAGGCAAGAGGCGCGAGGCAAGAGGTTGCAGGCGGGAAGGTTGCAGGTCGAACGAGAGCCGTTGCTATGCAATGGCTGTAGCGCGAGGCAAGAGGTTGCAGGTTGCAGATGGGAAGGTTGCAGGTGGAAACGGGGAATAAGGAACGGCGCAAGGCTGAAAAAGGTTCGCCTCTGCGTTCTCTGCGCCTCTGTGGTGAGTCATCAGGTGCGAAGGTTAACCCCTGATCCCAATTCTCGGTTCTTGGTTCCTGGTTCTCGGTTCCTGGTTCTCGGTTCCTGGTTCTCAGTTCCTGGTTCTCAGTTCTCAGTTCTCAGTTCTTGGTTCTCAGTTCTTGGTTCTCAGTTCTCAGTTCTTGGTTCTTACTATGGATATAAGCGAACTCCTGGCAATTGCCGAACATGAACACGCACTGCGACGCCCAGTCTGCATCCGTTGCTGCACGGCGCTCGGATGCCAGTCGGCGGGGTCCCTGTCGCTGAAGCAACGGCTCGAAGAAGCGGTTGCCGAAGTGGATCGCACCGACATCGAGGTAATCGGCGTCGGCTGCATGGGGCTGTGCGGTCACGGTCCGCTGGTGCAAGTCGATCCATCTGGCGTGCTCTACGAACATGTCCACGCCGCCGATGCCCCGTCAATCGTCGCGGCGCTCGACGGCGGCGAGGCGACGGCGCCGCAGGGCGATCCACACCACCCCTTCTTTACCCTCCAGAAACGGATCGTCCTGGAAAACAGCGGCTTCATCGACCCGGAGCGCGTCGAGTCGTACATTGCCGCTGGCGGGTATCAGGCGCTCTACCACGTGCTGCACGATATGACTCCGGCGGAAGTGATCGATGTCGTCACCCGCAGCGGTTTGCGCGGGCGCGGCGGCGCCGGGTATCCCACCGGTCTGAAATGGGCGACGGTCGCCAAGAGTCACGGTGATCGCAAGTATGTCGTCTGCAATGCCGACGAGGGCGATCCCGGCGCATTCATGGATCGCAGCATCATCGAGAGCGATCCGCACAAAATCCTCGAAGGCATGGCGATTGCCGCATATGCCGTCGGCGCCGACCAGGGGTACGTCTACGTGCGCGCCGAGTATCCGCTGGCAATCCAGCGTCTGCAACGCGCCATCGCGCAGGCGCGGCGGCTTGGGCTGCTTGGGGCGCAGATTTTCGACGCCGGGTTCACCTTCCGCGTTGATATTCGCGTCGGCGCCGGCGCGTTTGTGTGCGGAGAAGAAACGGCGCTCATGGCATCGATCGAAGGCCGGCGGGGCCAGCCGCGCCCGCGCCCGCCCTATCCCGCCGAAAGCGGGCTGTGGGGCAGACCAACGCTGATCAACAATGTCGAGACCTTCGCCAACATCCCGCCGATCATTCGCAACGGCGCCGAATGGTTCGCCGCGATCGGCGCAGAAGCGAGCAAAGGCACGAAAGTGTTCGCGCTCACCGGAAAGATCCGTCACACTGGCTTGATCGAAGTGCCGATGGGGGTCACACTGCGCCAGATCGTCGAGGACATGGGAGGCGGCGTGCCGGAAGGCAGGGTCAAGGCGGTGCAGACGGGAGGACCGTCGGGCGGGTGTATCCCTGCCGCGCTGCTCGATACGCCGGTTGACTACGAATCGTTGCAGCGCGTCGGCTCGATTATGGGGTCGGGCGGCATGGTGGTCATGGACGACGCAACCAACATGGTTGATGTTGCGCACTTCTACATGGAGTTCTGCAAGGACGAGTCGTGCGGCAAGTGCATTCCGTGTCGCGCAGGAACGGCGCAGATGCTGCACATGCTCGACCTCATCCGCTCCGGTCAGGCGACCGCTGCCGACCTTGCGCGGCTCGAGCAACTGTGCATGATGGTCAAGGAAACCAGTCTGTGCGGTCTTGGTCAGTCGGCGCCGAACCCGGTGCTGAGTACGATGAAATATTTTCACGAAGAATATGAGGCGTTGGTCAGAGGTGAGAGGGGTAACAGTAGAGACGTTGCACCGCAACATCGCCAGGCGAGCGGTGAGGGGTGAGAGGTTAGGGGTTATTGGGAAGGAACAGCGATGGCTGCACGAACGTTTACGATCAATGATCAACTGATTAGCGCGCGAGAAGGGGAAACGATCCTTCAGGCGGCGCGTGAACATGGCATCACTATCCCAACGCTCTGTCACCTCGACGGCGTCAGCGACGTCGGCGCCTGCCGCCTCTGCCTGGTCGAGATCGAAGGCAGCCGCGTCCTGCGCCCGGCCTGCGTGACGCCGGTGGTCGAAGAGATGGTTGTGCGCACCGATACTGTGCGTCTGCGCGAGTACCGCCGCATGATGATCGAACTCCTCTTCGCCGAACGGAATCACATATGTGCAGTATGTGTCGCCAATGGTCACTGCGAACTGCAAGACCTTGCAATTGCCGTCGGCATGGACCACGTGCGCTTCGATTACGCCTTTCCGCGCTGCGATGTCGATATTTCCCACCCGCTCTTCGGCATCGACCATAACCGCTGCGTGCTCTGCACCCGTTGCGTGCGGGTCTGCGACGAAGTCGAAGGGGTGCACACCTGGGATGTGGCGGGGCGCGG
>DAOTWI010000401.1:0-6950 GCA_034436075.1 Roseiflexus sp. | reverse complement strand
GTAAACGAAGTTTTCTGACTTTTCGCGACTCTGAGCGTGGCGAAGGTCTACCGCATCAAGACGAGGCAAATTTCTCGCATCGCCCAACCGGTAAATTACCGGAAAACTTGCTTTACAGACCACTTATGATTTTTGAGAAAATAATCCGGTATCGCCCAGTCGAGCCCGCGAAGGCGGGTTTTGCAGCAGGAGCCCGCGGCTTCAGCCGCCGGGCTACGAGGCATCCGCCGATGGTCAATCGAAGAACCGTGTGCAACGACGGCTCGCCAGAAAGATTTCGTGTCTTACAGCCCAACCCCGCGCAGCACGATGGCAACGGCGACCAGGGCGAAGATGAGACCAGGAATCAGGTAGATGAGGGCAGGACCGATGCTGCGAATGTCGGGGAGCGCAGGACCGGCGCGGGGCGAACCGACCTCAATGCGCTGCCCGCGCCAGTAGGTGACTTTGCCGCGTGTCGGCGGACCGCCGGCGCGCCGCCAGACGATCCACCCTTCGCGGAGCAGGTATGCCGCCGCTGCTCCCAGGATCAATGTCACCAGGGGCCAGGGAAGGGCGCGACTATTGGTCAGCACGATGACCAGAACAATCAACGCCAGCCAGCGCCAGTATTTGTGCAGCAGGTCCATTGGTAATCAACGCACCGTCATCGGCATGACGATGTGGATATAGCCATCGGCGCCGACGGGCTTGAACACTGCCGGGTGTTGCGGCGACTGCGTTTCCAGCGCCACCTGCGGCGTCGGGATTGCAGCGATGGCATCAGAGAGAAACTTGACGTTCAACGCAATCTGCCCGCCCTCGCCATGGATCATGGCATCGACCTGCCCCTTGTTGTCGCCAACTTCGACCGCATTGGCGCTGATCGTCATCCGTCCCGGTCCCATGTCGCCGCCTGGTTCCATGAGCAGACGCACACTGTTTGATGGGGCGACCGTAAAATAGGACGCAAGTTTGACCGCCTTCGTCAACTCCTGCGTGTCGAGGACGGCGCGCGTCTGGTACTGCTGCGGAATAACCCGATCAACATCGGGGAACTTGCCATCGATCAGGCGCGACACCAGATCGACTGCGCTGGTATGGAAGAGCGCCTGCCCGCCGCCAGGCGTGACGATCATCTCGACCTGGCTCTCGTCATCGTTGAGGATGCGCGCCAGTTCATTCAGCGCGCGCGCTGGAATGATAATTTCGAGCGGCTGCGCGACCGGTTCGGGCAATTCGATGATCCGCTGCGCCAGCCGGAAGCCGTCGGCAGCGGCAAAGATCGCGCGGTTGTCGCGCAGGCGGAGTTGCACCCCCTGGAGCACAGGGCGCGTTTCCTCAGTGGCTGCGGCAAACGCCACCTGCTGGATCGTCTCGCGGAGCAGCGCCGAGGGGAAGATGGCAGCCGGCGTGCGGTCGTCCACTGTCGGGATCGTGGGAAACTCGCTGGCTTCTGTCCCTTTGATATTGCTCTCGAAGCGCGCGCACTTCAGATTCAATGTTTGCGTGCGCATATCGAGCGCCAGGTCGATCCGGTCATTTGGCAGACTGCCAACGACGTCGCTCAACAATTTCGCAGGAACGGCGACCGCGCCTTCATCCTCGATCTTGGCGCCGATCCAGCATGTGATGCCAATCTCGAGATTCGTCGCAGCAAGTTTGATGCGTCCGTCATCGCTGGCAATCAGGATGTTGCTCAGAACCGGCAGGGTGCTTTTCCCGGCGACAGCATGACTGACAACGGCAAGACCGCGTTTCAAATTTTCTTGAAGACATGACAGCTTCATTGGCGACTCCTTGAGCGACGCAGGTTTCTCAGGCGACGCGCCATCACACCGGCGGCGCGTCTGAGATCAGGGATTGGTATTATACCATTTCTTCCGTTATTGACGTAATTCCGCATTCCCGATACAATCGGGGGTGCTTTGTTCAACGCGACTATAGTCCACAGCAACTCTTTCTTCGCAGAGGCACGCACATCATGCACGACATGCTGCACGAGATCCTGCGCGCTGCACGACGGCTACGGCGTGCGCTACGCCCGACGCCGCTCGAGGAGTCGATCCGGCTCGGTGCGCTGACCGACGGGCGGGCATTGTTGAAACTGGAAAACACGCAACCGACCGGATCGTTCAAAGTGCGCGGCGCACTGAATGTCCTCCTGTCGCTGACGCCTCACGTTCGCGAGCGCGGCGTCGTAGCGGCGTCGTCGGGCAATCACGGCGCCGCGGTCGCCTATAGCGCGCTGACGCTCGGAGCGCCTGCGCTGATCTTCGTCCCCGAAGACACCTCGCCGGTCAAGATCAACGCCATGCGCGACTTTGGCGCCGATGTGCGGGTCTATGGCGATGATTGCGTGATCGCCGAGACGCACGCGCGTGCATTTGCGGCTGACCACGGTCTGACCTATGTGTCGCCCTACAACGACCCGCTGGTCATTGGCGGGCAGGGGACGATCGGCGTGGAACTGGCGCGCCAGATCGACCGCCTCGATGCCATTCTGGTCGCAGTCGGCGGCGGCGGGTTGATCAGCGGCGTTGCCGCCTATATGAAAGCAGTGCAGCCCGATGTGCGCATCATTGGGTGTTCGCCAATCCGCTCGCCTGCCATGTACGAGTCGGTGCTGGCAGGCGAGGTGGTGGCGCCGCCGGTTCTTCCAACTCTTTCAGATGGCACGGCTGGGGGCGTGGAGCCGGGAGCGATCACCCTCGACCTCTGCCGTGCGCTGGTTGATGAATGGGTGCTGGTGTCCGAAGAAGAGATCGCTGCCGCCATGCGCCTGATGATCGAAACGCAACATACGCTGGTGGAAGGATCGGCGGGCGTCGCTGTCGCCGGGTACCTGCGCCTTAAGGACGAGATGCGCGGCAAGACAGCCGCGATTATCATCTGCGGCGGCAATGTGAGCCTGGCGACCTTGCGCACCGTCATTGATATGAACGTCTGACAGGCGCGGTACAATGGTTCGGGTTGCCAGAGCAGGCAACCCGCGTGTGACAGAAAGGATGTCGCTGCTATGTCCCGGATTCCGATCGCTCTGCAGTTGTACTCGGTGCGCGAGGATGCGGCGCGAGATTTGCAGGGCGTACTCGCCGCAGTTGCCGATATGGGGTATGAAGGGGTCGAGTTTGCCGGATACTATGGGCATGATGCCCGAACGATTCGCGGGTGGCTCGATGCGTATGGGCTCAAGGTCGCTGGCGCTCACGTCGGCATCGAGACGCTCCTTGGCGATGAACTGGCGCGTACCGTCGAGTTCCACCAGACCCTCGGCAATACCACGTTGATCGTTCCTGGTCTGGCGGAACAGTGGCGCAACTCGCGCGCCGCCTGGTTGCGAACCGCTGAGACGCTCAATGCTATCGCTGTGGCGCTCAAGCCGTATGGCATGCGCACCGGTTATCACAACCATCATATCGAGTTCGTGCCGATGGAGGGCGAATTGCCGTGGGATACGCTCTTCGGCAACACCACCGATGATGTCATTATGCAGTTTGACACCGGCAATGCGCTTCACGGCGGCGCACAGGCGGCGCCGTTCCTGCGCCGCTATCCGGGGCGCGCAAAAACGGTGCACCTGAAGGAATATTCCGCCACGAACGACTCGGCGCTGATCGGTGAAGGCGATGTGCCGTGGACTGAAGTGTTCGAGTTGTGCGAAACGATTGGCGGAACAGAGTGGTACATCGTCGAGCAGGAGAGTTACGCCTACCCGCCGCTCGAGTGCGTCCGGCGCTGCCTGCAGGCGCTCAAGGCGATGGGGAAGTAGGTTCTCGCAGGAAGGCGCGGAACACCCAGCCTTCCTGCGTCCCCGCCCGCACCCGCAGCCAGACCTCCTCGCCGCTGCCCGCAGTCTCCCCCAGATGTTCGACCTCATCACCATGTCTCAGGGTGATAAGGACCGGGTAACTGGTCCCTGGACCGGCGCGCAGGTTCAGACGCTCAACGGCGACCTGCCACGCCTGCGGCACAGAGGTTGGCGCAACGGTCGCAGCAATCGCCGGCACAGGCGACGGCGCCGGAACATCGGCGCTGGACGGCAACGAAGCAATCACAGGCGCCTGCACCGCCAGACCCGGCAGCATCATCGGAATGGCGTCCCGGTACACGAAGCCAGCGCCGCTGATCGCCAGCAGCAGTGCGACGACAACCATCATGCCCCAGCGGAGGCGCCGGGTGGATGGTTTCGACTCTGGCTGCGCAGCGTTGTGTGACCATGGTGGTTGAGATGGCGGCATAGAGCGTGGCATGGTCTGGCGCGCCCGGAGCATCACCAGGTGCGGTTCTTCTTCGTCGCCGGATGTGGCGCGGTCGGGCGTTGCCGGGATCGGCGCAGCAGACGGCGGATGACGTTCGCCGGGCGCCGAACGACGCGCCAGGGTCGCGCCTGCACGCTCTGGCTGAGACGTTGCAGATGGGAACCGAACCGTCATCCGGCGCATCAGCGCCAGCAGCATGAGCAGTGCAACGGCGACGCCAAGCGTCAGATCGGTTGCGGTTCCATCGATCTTCCACTCCAACCCGCTTATTTGCGTCAATGTGGCTTGTAACGCGCTTCCTATCGCCTGCGTGAGCATGAGCGCACCGCCAATCACTGCCAGCAATGCTGCACAGATCACCAGACCATCCAGAACGAACGCAGGCGCTCCGGCCTGCATCCCGGCGAATCGACGCGCGCGCGTCCAGCGGCGTTCCAGTTCGAGCAGTGACACGGCGATCAGAACCAGCGCCAGCAGAACCGATGGCGCTCCAAGCGTGGCGGCAAGCGTTGTGAGGAGGCTTATAGACATCTCATGAGTCGTTGACAGCGCGGCGAAATACCATCCAGTCCGGCTCTTCCTCGGCTCCAAGGGCGCTCTGCCCGGCGCCAGCGGGCAATCGTTCCTCAGCGCCTTCCATCTCCAGAATGCTCTTCAGGGTTTCTGCCAGCAACGCAGCGCAGTCTGGATCGGTTACACGGTCACAGAGCGCCGGATCGGTCGTCAGATCACCGATGACCTCCGCAGTCTTTTCGGGGTGCGCCACGATGATCCGGGCAACATAGCGGAACAACCACGCCTCCTGCGCGCGCAACAATTCGATCCAGCGCGCGACGATCTCGTGTCGCGAGTGATCGCTGGAAGGCTGAGACGCTGTGGATCGCCCCGGCATAGACCTCGTCTCTGGTTGCTCAACCGGTTCGAGCGGTAGTTGCCAATTGAGCCAGCCCGGCGGAAGCGACGTGGCATCCGGTGGTTCGCCGGCAGGCTGGCAGACATTGGCTTCCGGGGCGGCGGTTTCGGGCGGAGTCGTGGACGTCTCCGCCTGTACATCGTCCATAGCGCCAGCGTCATTCCGCTCATCGTCCCAGATCGGACTCAGAGACGATGCGCTGTGCGATGACCCAGGCGCACCGCTGCTGTGATCGTTCCAGATCCAGCCGTGGCGCGTGTCATCGTCATCAGCCGCACCCGCCGCCTGGCAGCGTGGCGAGTCATCCGCCTGCGCCTCGTGCGCACGAAACGACGGTATGGCGTGGAGCGCATGGTCCGGCTGCATGTCTGCCTGTTGCCTGTCGGGTGCAGTTGGTTCAACGATCTGCGAGTCGGCGAGCATCAGGCGCGGCGCTGGCGGACTCAGCGCACGCCGCCCCGCCTGAACCTGAACTGCGGGACGCAGCAACTCGAGATTGCTGGCAGCAAGGGTGGCTTTGAGCGCCATATCGTTCCACAACTCATCGGTCATCGCTGCCGCGGCTTCTCGTTCCTGATATGGCGCAAAGCGCGCCGCCACCCGATAGAGCGAGCGTTGCACTGCTGTGCGAATGATCTGCTCGGCAGCGCCTGGGGTGGGTCTTTCGCCATCGCGCGTCCGCAACCGGTAGAAGCCGCCGATGCGCACCTCGAACATCGCACCAGGCTGATTGCTTTCGATAGCGACATAGATCAGCAATGGACGATCACGGAACTGCTCACGGATCGACTCCGCGAGCTCCCGGGCATGGCGATCCAGGTCGATGGTCATATCAACGCGGCGCAACGCTAGCCCTAACTGATCAAACCGTTGCGGCAACTCATTGCCGGTCATGAGCGCCTCGACCAGATATTCCCTGAGCCGACCACCCTCTTCAATGCCGAGTTTCTGCGCAATCGCGCGCGCGCGTTGAATGATCGCCTCCTCAAACTCATGCAACACATCCGCATGTTCGACCGCCACGCGCTCCGGGCGCACCACCTGATAGACGATTTGCAGCGCGACCGTGAAGGCATACCCGATATCTTGCGAGTCGAGACGAAGGTCGAGTTCGAGCAGGCGCTCGCGCATATCCACTTCGCGATACTCGAAGGGCCAGTCGAGATAATCGGAGAGCACACGCCGTGCATTTGCCGGAATAACCGAGATCACCCGACCGCGGCGCGACACGACCAGCGCGAGATGCGGGTGAGCAGTAAGCGGTGTCAAGCGCACGACATCGCGCCAGCTACGGCGACGGATCGGACCGACCAGAGGATCTGATTGATGGGCTGTCATAGCGGCGCTCCGCTGTGCCTGTCATCTTCCAGCATATGGGTATCGATGCATGCGCGTGCAAGGATACGCCGAATAACAAAAATGAAATGTTTGCGAGTGGAGCGAGGGGCGCGAGGCAAGAGGCAAGAGGGTGCGCAGGTGGCAGGCGCGAAGGAGGAAGGAGGAAGGTAGAACGTGCGCAGGAGGAAGGAGGAAGGAGGCATTGCCCCTTCGCGCCTTTCGTGATCTTGGTGGAGAGCAGGGGCGCGAGGGGAGAAGCAGGTGCAGGTGGCAGGCGCGAAGGTGGAAGGTGCGAAGGTGGAAGGTGCGAAGGTGGAAGGTGCGAAGGTGCGAAGGTGGAAGGTGCGAAGGTGGAAGATGGGGACCATCTACTCCCCACTCTCCGCTCCCCGCTCCCCCCTCCTCATCCGCTGCACAAGGCGTCGGTCGAGCGCCGCGAGCCCTATCGCAGACCCGAT
>DAOTWI010000400.1:0-3078 GCA_034436075.1 Roseiflexus sp. | reverse complement strand
CTCGGGTGCAGGCATGAATCGTCAGAAACGACGCTCCGGTTGCCAGCGATTGCAATCGCCCCTGACGGACTTGCAGCCGACCGTCCGCCGACGTGGACGGGAACGATGGCGTTCACGAGCGGTGAGCGTGTCGAACCGCGCAGGTGGACGCCCGGCGGAACGCCCGCCCGGCACACCCCCTGCTTGCGAGGGTTGGGGGGGTAGTCGCCAGCCAAGACGCGGCAGGGATGCGCTTTCTTGCCGTCTGACAATTCATGCCTGGACCCTCGCCCCTCGCCTCTTGCCCCTCGCCTCTTGCCTCACGCCTCTTGCCCCTCGCCTCTTGCCCCTCGCCTCTTGCCCTTTGCCCCTTGCCCCTTGCCTCACGCCTCTTGCCCCTCGCCTCTTGCCTCACGCCTCTTGCCCCTTGCCCCTTGCCTCACGCCTCACACCTCTTGCATCCCATGCGAACATATGTTACTGTGATATCGTTGAATTTCTTGGTTCTTCGGCACAACGGCTATGGCGCGCGCAAAATCGTCATCAACCGGGCGCAAATCGGCGGGGACGCGCCGCAAACGGACTGGCGCCAACTCGACGCCTGCGTTGCGCCCGGAACATCAGCGCGAACTGTTTGCCCTTGGACTCATCGCGGTCGCTGCGGTGACGGTCGTGTTCTACGTGACCGGCACGGCAGGCGTGATCGGCGCGTCGTGGGTCGAACTGACTCGCCGCCTGCTGGGATGGGGCGCGCTGGTTGTGCCGCTGTCGCTCGGCTTGCTTGGGGTTGCGATTCTCCTGCAAGAACAGTATGAGGATGTGCGTCTGACCGGCGCGACGGTGCTTGGCACGCTGCTGGTGCTGACGGCGCTCCTCGTGCTGCTCGAGTTTTCCATCGGCGTGCGCGACGGGTTCGATGCGCGCGCCGGCGAAGGCGGCGGTATCGCCGGGTATGCGATCCTGGCGCTCCTTTCGCAGGCAATCGGGCGCCCGGCGGCATTCGTGATCGCCTGCCTGACCGGGCTTGCGGGCATTCTGTTGACCTTCGACATTACGCTCCACGAATTGTCATCGTCGCTCCGTGACAGTTTTGCCTGTTTCTGGGCAACGGTGTGGGCGCCCGGCGCACGGCGCGTTCCACCAACCGAAGCGCCGCGCCCATCGCAAACGAACGCGAATGAGTCCACCGCCTATGTGCCGCCGCCGCAAGCCGACGATGACATTGTGCCAACGCCAATTGCTGAGCGACCGACGCGCGCCAGTCTGTTCCAGCGCCCCGAAACGCGCACCCGCCGCTCGCCAGAGTCCACCGCAGCGCCTGCCGTCAAACCGGAAACGGAAACTGCGCCTCCGCCAGCGTCCAGCGCCGCCCCTGGCAACACGACGCTGCTCACCAATCTACTGACGACGCCCGCTGGCGGCGCGCCTGCGGAAGTCGTTCAGAAGTCGCTCGAAGGGTTTGAGATTTCAGCGGTGCACCGCGCCTGGCCCCTGCCATCGCTCGATCTGCTCGAAAGTTACCCGGAAGGGACGATCACCGATGAGGAGAAGCGGCTGCGCTCACGCCTGATCGAAGAAACTCTGGCGAGTTTTAAGGTCGAGGCGCAGGTGGTTGGCGTCAATACTGGTCCTGCGGTGACGCAGTTTGAATTGCAGCCAGCCGTTGGCGTCAAGGTCTCCAAAATTACCACTCTGGAAAGAGACCTGGCGCTGGCGCTGGCGGCGACATCCATCCGCATCGAAGCGCCTATCCCCGGCAAGAATGTGATTGGCATCGAGATCCCCAACTCGGCGATTTCGATCGTCGGTATGCGCGAGGTGATCGAAAGCGAGGAGTTTGAGCGCGCCAAGGGGCGGCTGAAATGGCCCCTGGGCAAGGACGTGTCCGGCACGCCGATCATCGCTGCACTTGACCGGATGCCGCATGCGCTCATGGCGGGCGCCACCGGCACCGGCAAGAGCGCCGGGATCAATGCGCTCGTCTGTTCGCTGCTCCTCAAGCACACCCCCGACGAACTGAAGTTCATCATGGTCGATCCGAAGATGGTCGAGTTGATCGTCTACAACCGGATTCCGCATATGCTCTCGCCGGTGGTGACCGAACTCGAGCGGGTGGTGCCGACGCTAAAGTGGGCGACGCGCGAAATGGAGCGGCGCTACAAAGTCTTCGCGCGCTATGGCTTTCGCAATATCGAAGGGTACAAAACGGCGGCGCGCCGCCGCGCCGACCTCGAACCGCTTCCTTACATCGTGATCATCATCGATGAGCTTGCCGACTTGATGATGATGGCGCCGGATGAGGTCGAAACGCTGATCTGTCGCCTGGCGCAGATGGCGCGCGCCACCGGCATCCACCTGGTGATCGCCACGCAGCGTCCGTCGGTTGATGTCGTGACTGGGCTGATCAAGGCGAACTTCCCGAGTCGTATCGCGTTTGCAGTGACATCGCAGACCGACTCGCGCGTCATTCTCGATATGAATGGCGCCGAACAGTTGCTCGGACGCGGCGACATGCTCTACATGGCCGCCGACGCCGCACGCCCGATCCGTCTGCAGGGCACGTGGGTCTCCGAGGCGGAAGTCGAGCGGATTGTGCAATTCTGGCGTGACGCCACGCCGCCGGAAACCGGCGACGCGCAAGGAAAGCCCCGCGAAGCGGGAAAGGAAGAAACTGGCGATCAGAGCGGCATGCAGCCCCCCGGCGAGTTTCTCAGCGTCGCCGAGCAGGACGAACTGCTGCCACAGGCGATCAAACTGGTGCAACAGCACACTCGCGCCTCGGCGTCGCTCCTTCAGCGCCGGTTGCGCATCGGCTACAGCAAAGCTGCACAACTGATCGATCTGCTCGAACAACAGGGGATCGTTGGTCCTGCGGAAGAGGGGCGCAGCCGGGAAGTGTTGAAGCGGGCAGAGGATTAAGATGACCGTCACCCCCGCCAGGCGACTCATCGCTGCGCGGCTGGTGGTGTAGCCGACCACCCTCCGGTTCCGGCGCGCACCGCGCTGGTGACGGTCTTCGCGCGAACGCTGGCTAATCGTCGGCCCGGCGGAAGAGGGGCGCAGCGGATTAAGATGACCGTCACCTCCGCCGGGCAACAC
>DAOTWI010000399.1:0-2233 GCA_034436075.1 Roseiflexus sp. | reverse complement strand
GGCGCAGATGACCGTCACCAGCGACGGCGCGGGCGCATCCGGCAGCGGGGTCGCTGGCAGTGGTGACAGTCATCTCACCAGGTGCGCCGCGCGCTGCAACACTGCCAGGTGCTGATCAACGCTCGTCAATCCCATGCCCATGGTGTTGAGGCAGAGATAGCGCGCTCCAAGCGCGCGCCAGGCATCGACATACGCGGTCCAGCGTTCCTCCGGAACCGAGCGCAGGTTCAACTGCGACTCGATCCCAATCGTCGATGGATCGCGCCCGGCATCGTGCGCATACCCGGCGAGGCGTTCCAGCGCAGCGCGGGTCGTTTCGTCCGGGGGGCGGAAGGTGATCCAGCCGTCGCCGATCCGCGCCACGCGCTTCAGGGTCGCTTCGGCATACCCGCCAATCCAGATCGGAATGGAACGGCGCGGCGGCAGCGGGTTGATTCCAGCCGCCTCAATCGTATGCCAGCGCCCGCGAAAGGTAATGACCTTTTCAGACCACAAAGCGCGCAGAACGGCGATCTGCTCCTCGCTGCGCGCCCCGCGATTGTGGAAGTTCTCCCCCAATCCCTGGTATTCCACCTCGTTCCAGCCAATGCCGATCCCCAGGCGCAGGCGCCCGCCGCTCAGGACATCGACCTCCGCCGCCTGCTTGGCAACCAGCGCCGTCTGTCGCTGCGGCAGAATGATGACGCCGGTCGCCAATCCGATAGACGTGGTGATCCCCGCCAGATACCCGAACAGCACGAATGGTTCATGAAACATCGACTCGCTCGTGTACGGTCCGTTCCAGCCGGGGCGAACCGATGGATCAGCGCCAAGGACGTGGTCGTATGCCAGGATGTAACGATAGCCGAGCGCCTCGACCGCCTGCGCGTATTCGCGAATTGCGCCGGGATCGTCGCCAATTTCCGTTTGCGGGAAAACGACGCCAATGTCGAGGGGGTGTTCCATACGATTCCATTTGCCTCCACTGCAAGCATATGCTATAATCCGCATCAGTGTTCGAGCAGGCAGGGCGCCAATGTTCGCCCTGCTCTCTTTGTGTACACCGGAGTCAAGCAGCAATGTCACAGCAGATTATAGAAGAGATCGAGCGCCGCTACATCAAGCAGAACGTCCCGGAATTTCGTGTCGGAGACACCGTGCGTGTCGGTGTGCGCGTCGTTGAAGGAAACCGCGAGCGTACCCAGGATTTCGAGGGGGTCGTCATCCGCAAGCGAGGCAGCGGCCTCAACGAGAACTTTACCGTGCGGCGCATCGCATCGCACGGGATTGGCGTCGAGCGCACGTTCCTCGTCCACGCGCCGCGTGTCGAGAGTATTCAGGTCGTTCGCCGCGGCAAAGTGCGGCGCGCGCGCCTGTTCTACCTGCGCGGACTCACCGGCAAAGCGGCGCGAATCAAAGAGCGGCGCTAAACCGTCGCCCGTTTGCCTGGTTTGTATGGCGGTCAGCGCCCCTGCTGCACTCTATGTGCGCCTGATACGCTGGGCATTCGCGCGCTTCTACCAGGAGTTCGCCTGGACCTACGACGCCGTAGCGGCGCTGGCGTCGTCGGGTCAGTGGAGCGACTGGACGTTGACGGCGCTGGAGTTTGTCCGTGGCGCCACGCTGGAATTGGGGTGCGGCACCGGGCACGTGCAACTGGCGCTGGCGCGGCGCGGCGCTGGTTTTTTCGCCGGTCTGGATCGGTCGCCGCAGATGATCCGGCTCACCCGCAGCCGCCTGCGTCGCTCTGGTGTGCAGTCGCCGCTTGTGCGCGCTGATGCACGCGCCCTTCCCTTCGTCTCCGAATCGTTCGATACCGTCATCGCCACCTTCCCTAGCGACTACATTGCCGCCGAGACGACGGTTGCCGAGATCCGGCGTGTGCTTCGCCCCGGCGGAACGGTTGCTATCGCACTGTGGGCGCGCTTCGCTGACGACTCGCTCTATGCACGCCTGGTCGATGCGGCGTACCGTGTGACCCTCCAACGATCACCGCGTTCAGCAACGCCTGTATCGCTCGCTGCGCTGCACCGCTTTGGCGAACGGTTCGAGCGCGCCGGCATAGACGTGTCGTTCAAAGAAGTCGCAACGCCTGGCGGCGTGGTGCAGTATGTCCTGGGAACACGCCGGAGTGTGCAATGACGTCGTGTCAGCCGACAGTTGAAGAGGAGCGGGCGCTGCGTACCGCCGGATGCCGCGCTATCGCCGGAGTCGATGAAGCCGGGCGCGGCTGCTGGGCGGGACCGGTGGTCGC
>DAOTWI010000398.1:0-5171 GCA_034436075.1 Roseiflexus sp. | reverse complement strand
CGCGGCAGCAGCCACCCGGCGATCTGCCAGTCGCCGCGCACCCAGCGATGCAGGCGCGCCGAATAGGCGGCATAGGTCGTCGGGTAACTGTCGAGCAGTTCGACATCGGAGAGCAGCGCCGCGCGCGCGTAGCACCCCTCGATCAGGTCGTGGCTGAGGAGCGTGTTTTCCGGGAAGCGATCATACAGCGCCGCGCGCATCGCCGCTGGATCGTAAATCCCTTTTCCAGCAAAGATTCCCTCGCCGAACAAGTCCATGTACACATCGGAAACGGCGGTCGTGTAGGGATCGACGCCGACATTGCCCGACGAAATGCGCGCGAAGCGGCTGCGCAGGGCGCTCGGCAGATCGATGCCGACGCGCGGCTGAAGGATGCCGTACCCCTTCACCACGCGCCGCGTGTGCGGGTCGATCACTGCCTGATTGAGCGGATGCGCCAGCGTGCCAACCAGCCTGCGCGCCGCATCACGCGGCAGCTGGGTGTCGGCGTCGAGTGTGATCACGTAGCGCACCTGCGGCAGAATACTCAGGTCGCCGATGAACGTCTCGTAGGTGGTATCCGTCGCGCCCGTGAGCAGACGATTGAACTCTTCGAGTTTCCCGCGTTTGCGCTCCCAGCCCATCCAGCACCCCTGGCGCTTATTCCAGACGCGGTGGCGGTGGAGCAGAAAGAAGCGGTCGCTGCCGTAGCGCTCGTTGAGCGCCCTGATCCGCTCGACCGCCAGCGAGAGCAACGCTTCGTCTTCGGGCATATGCGGCTGCGGCGCATCGGCGAAGTCGGTGAGCAGTGCAAAGTGCAGGTGCGGGTCCTGATTGGCGAGCGCCAGCACCTCCAGCGACTCGATCTGCGTGCGGACGCTCTCTGGCGTCAGGAGCAGCGTCGGCACAACGACCATAGTGCGCAGTTCGGCAGGAATGCCGTCGCGGAAGTCAAGGCGCGGCAGGAGGCGCGGCGGGATCAGGCGGGTCACCGCGCGGTCAACCAGTTCCTTTGCCAGCGCAAACGCAGGCAGCACCGCCGTGAGCGACAGTGCGGCAGTAAGGAGTGGCGGCGCATCCGATCGCATCTGCGCTCCCCCGAATCGCGCGAAGCGCCAGCCCGCTGCGGTGATGGCGACCGTTCCTGCGGCGATCGCTCCCAGGTAGACCGCTTCGGGATGCCGCAGCACGGCGCGATGCACCACCTCGCCAGGAGTCAGGCGACACCCCAGCGCCGCCTCGAACGCTGTTCTGCCCTCGTCCACCAGGTAATAGCCGATATGCGTTTCGCGCAGGGGACGGCCCTCTTCCTGCGCCTGCGCCGCAACCCGGATCAGACGCCGCGCAATCACGTCTTCGCGCAGCCCGCTGCGCCGCGACATGCGTTCCAGTTCGTGCCGGTAGCGGTCGCGTGTTGCGAAGGCGCTCCGCCCATACGCGCCCGCCGGGTCCTGGCGCAGCATCTGCTCGACCATGCTGACGCGCTCGAACCAGTCGGGCCAGTCAACCGCGTCCATCGTCCGCATACTCGTGATCGTATTGGCGACCGACACCTGATTGGCGGACTGGCGGCGCTGTTCAGCGAGAATAATGTCTTCGGCGGTGTTGTACGGAATGGACGGCTGCTGTTCAAGCCAGACCATCAAGCGGGCAATGTCGAACTCGCCCTCCTGGCTGCGCAGCCGCTGGATCAACTCGACGGCGAGCGGCAGCGGCAATTGCGGATGGACGCGCGCCAGCTGGCGGAAAGCGGTGTTTCCCTCGAACGTCCCGACATCTTTCTGCGCCAGGATGCGTTCCGACCAGGCCGCGCCCTCGAGACGGAGGCGGCGCTCATCGAGCATGAGGCGCGCCAGGCGCCCCAGGTTTTGGATCAGGCTGACGCGCAGCATGATCGGAATCGCCCAGATTTCGCCGATCGACAACGGCGCGACGGCTTCATACGCCAGCACGAATCGCGTCAGTTGCTCCAGGTCGATGCGCCCGTCCGTATGCTCGACGAGTTCAAGCGCCAGAGCGTAGACGCGCGGCTTGCCGCTGTGGGGACCTCCCTTCAGTTTTGGGAGTTCGTGATAATAGCCGCCGGGCAGGTCCTGCCGGATCTCGCGGATCTGCCCGACAATCACGTGGTAGTTATCGACGAGCCAGGCAGCGGCTGGCGTGAGCGGCTGGCGTTGCGCCGCATCCGCAGCGAGCGTCTGATACGCCAGTTGCAACAGGCGATGATTACGATCCACTGATGCCAGCAGCGCCCCCGCCTTGCCGGGCTGCATCACAATCGTATGAGCGGCGGCAAGTGTGCGCGCGCGCGCTTCGAGTTGTTCCGTCGTCAGAATCACCCCGCGGATGGGGCGATCCGACAGCGGCGGGCGCTGGCGCAATCGTGGCAAAGAGTGTTGCACAGCAGTCGCAAGCGATGCGAAGCGACGGACAAGATCACTGGCGAACGTGGCAGCATTCATGGACATACTCCGGCAACAATGCTCAATCACGCCCTGATGAGGACGCTCGAAAGAAAACGTGGAAACAGGCAGAACGCGCAGAAAACTGGCGCACCAGGTGTGAGGGCGACAGCGTTGCGCCCGTCATTGGACGCCCGTTGTCGAGTGGCAACGACGTCTAACGCTTGATGAGCGGCGTGCTGCGTCGTTGCAGAATCATGCGCGCTTCGTTTGGAGGCAGCATGCGTGTTGCGCCCTCAGCCGGACCAAGATCGACGATCTGGACGTGGAAGGCATGGCTGGGATTGGCTAACTCGGCATTGTAGGCAAGTTCGTCGCGC
Organism: Roseiflexus sp.; assembly: GCA_034436075.1. Classification (GTDB taxonomy): domain Bacteria; phylum Chloroflexota; class Chloroflexia; order Chloroflexales; family Roseiflexaceae; genus Roseiflexus. The sequence continues at coordinate 2,410 of DAOTWI010000398.1, read as the reverse complement.
AGCACATCAGTAATGACATCACTGCTCAACCCCTCGGTTCGTGCGCGATTGATCAGCGCACTGATCTGCTCGGCAAAATCGCGCACACTGAATGGTTTGCGCGTCTCCAGGGCGTCAGGCGCTTCAAAATGACGGAAGCACACCGGACAACTGATTGCTTCGCCGGTTGTCGGCGTTGTTGGGCGCCACTCTGCGCCGCAGTGCGGGCACCGCAGCGCCTCATATTCGGTCTGAGTCATCGTCCCCTCCTTATCCTGGATGTGCAAGCCGCGCCTGCCCTGCGTCAGCGACGACGGTCGCTGACGAGCCTTCGCCACCCAAACAATCGAGCGTGAAGTCGCAGAAACGCGGTGAGGAACGATACCGACGTTGGGATCGTGGTCTGGGTCACAATCGGTAGTATAGCACAGAATAGCGGGCAGGTCTACAGGTGAATATGCGTAAATGTGAAAATAGGGGCTGGCGGCGGTGAAATCAGCCAGGGAACTACAATGTACGACGGAAATGCCTTATTCTGCCATGTTACAATAGTAAAGCATGAAATTACCTGAATACGAAAGCGCAATCGTTCCTGATCGTAAAATAACAGCCTATCTGCTTTCGCTGACTCATCGTGATGGACGCAGCAAAGCCGCCTTTTTTATGCGCTACGGATTCACAGCCGACGATTGGCGGGCCCTGAGCGCAGCACTGAAGCGTCACGCGGCTGATCACGAGGTTGCGGCAACAGAAACAACGGTATTTGGCACGAACTATGTCGTAGAAGGACCGCTTCTGACACCTGATGGACGCTCGCCCAGGGTTCGAGTCGTTTGGTTCATCGCAACAGGCGAGCGTATTCCCACCCTGGTGACGGCGTATCCGCTGAAAGGAGCTCCCAATGATTGAAGAACTGGCAAGCGTGGCGCTGACGGTGGATTTGCCGGAACATAGACTTCAGGCAGGGGACATTGGCACCGTCGTTATGGTTCATCAGGAGGGAACGGGCTATACCGTCGAGTTTCTGACCCTTGGCGGCGACACCATTGCAGTAGTGACGGTGACCGCCGGGCAGATCCGTCCGATCCGCGCCAACGAAATCGCCCACGCGCGCGAGTTGACTGTGGCGTGAGCATCAGGAGGAAGGCTCGTGTCCAATGCCAGATGTTGATCTGCAAATACCAGCAGAGGTGCATAACGGTCAGGTAAGCAGCTTAGCGTAGCGGCAGGTAAATGACCTGTCCGTTCCACTCGCCCTCATCGCTGGCGTCAATTAACAGTAACAGTAATAGATCTTCAAGCACATGTCCAATCGCCATATCCTGGCGTACTACGATGATCCCGGGCATCACCTGACCAGTTGCAACACGCTCATAGGCATACCCGATCAAGGTTGATGCATCATGGGTAAGCACAAGTCGTCCCTCTCGAGCTGCCCAGGCAAGGATTGTTGGATCGTCAACCGCACGGAGTCCGACATCAAGGACGCGCACCAGATCAAGCCCCGGCCGTTGACGCATGAGGCTGCGCACAATAGTTCCACGAAAGTTCTCATCAGCCAATAGTTTCACATCTCGCGCTCTGCACGGGTCTTGCGAGCCAAAAGGCGGGCGCGGATGCCGGTGGGGTCGAACTGCGCTTCATGGGCGACCTGTACTGCATCGCTGGCGGCAGTGCGCGTTGCTACATAAGCGTCGACAGTCTCGCGATGCCAGAGATAGTAGGCGAGCACAGCATATACCTGCGCGAGAGTCAAACTCGGATAATCCTGCACAATCTCTTCGGGGGTTGCACCAAGATGGAATGCGCGCACCACTGTCTCGAGCGGCACGCGGGTTCCTTCGATGAGCGCCACGCCCTCAGCAGTGACGATTAAGGGTACCGGCTGCTGTTCAACGTGTAAGGTCATCGCGCACATTTCCTACTGCATTTGGACTTTCTCTGGGCGCATTATAGCATGTTTGAGCAACAAACCATTCCTGCTCCGTTGTCGTCCTGGTTGTGCGCACAGGCTCTGCGCTTGCGTGGTCAGTCGAACACTCCGCCATTCCCTTGACAAAGGCTATGCTCATTGATCGCCCTCAGCCACGTGGCGCTGATCGTCCTCCTGGAGCATTGCCCAGATTTCGCGCGCCAGCGGATCGCTGCCGGTGCGCCGGGCATTTTCGCGGTCCAGATGCCAGCGGCGCGGGTTGTCGATGATGTAACGCCGGATGGCATTCAGGGCGCGTTCGTGGCGGATGATGTGTTCGTAATAATTGCGTTGCCAGATTGGTGTGCCGGGGGCGCGGCGTAATGCGTTGATTCGTCTGGTGACGGCGGATTTGAACGATCGCAGGATGGTAGGGATGGATCCGGGAACGGGTTTGCTGAATTGTTCCAGGGTGCACATATCGGATGCGGGGGCGGGTGGCGGGATGGGGACGATGGA
>DAOTWI010000397.1:0-1563 GCA_034436075.1 Roseiflexus sp. | reverse complement strand
GGCGCAGCACGCGCACTCGGCGGCGCTGACCGCCTTCGGCGACGACCGGCTCTACCTCGAAGAAGCATTCCTGCCAGCACGCTACGTGGAAGTGCAGATCGTCGGCGACCGGCACGGCAATCTCGTCCACCTGGGCGAGCGCGATGGCACGATCCAGCACAATCATCACAAGGTGGTGGAAGAATCGCCAGCGCCCTACCTGACCGACGCTCAACGCGCAGACCTCTGGCGGCAGGCGCTGGCGATCGGGCGGTTGCTGGGATGCGCGGGCGCCTGCACCATCGAGTTTGTGCTCGACGCTCAGGGGCGCTTCTCCTTTACCGAAATCAAGGCGCGCATTCAGGTCGAGCATCCAATCACTGAAATGCGCACCGGCATCGATCTGGTGCGCACCCAGATCCGGGTTGCTGCCGGAGAACCGCTCGGTTTCTCTCAGGACGATGTGACGCTGCGCGGATGCGCCATGCAGGTGCGCGTGAACGCAGAGGACCCCTGGAATCATTACCTGCCAAGCCCTGGACGTTTGCGCCGCTTCCGCTTTCCTGGAGGACCAGGAATGCGCGTCGATACCTACGCCTACAGCGGCTGCGACGTTCCAGTGCGCTACGACCCGCTGCTGGCGAAGGTCGTCGCCTGGGACGACACGCGCGCTGGCGCGTTGGGACGTTTGCGCCGCGCCGTCGCCGATTTCGCCATCAGCGGCGTGCAAACCAACCTGGCGCTCATTCAGCGCATCATCGACGCGCCCGAATTCACCGCCGGAACATATGACTCGGACTTCAACCGCCAACCGTTGCCCGGCGCCACGGTTCCACCCGAACAACTGCGCGACCTTGCGATTGCAGCGGCGCTGGCGTACATCCGGCGCGGCATCGACTCCAGCGGCGTCCTGCCAGACCGCGCCGGTTCCGGCTGGCACCGCGATTCGCGCAAACTGCCGCAGTAGAGGGAAGAGCAATGAGCAAACTGAGCATTACTATCGACGGTCACACCTTTGTGGTCGAAACGCCGCCGCTGCGCCGCATTACCAGCGAGATCACGGTCCAGGTCGACGGGCAACCGGTCACCGTCCTGGCGCCAGAGATGGGCAGCCCTGAACTTCTCGACTGGCTCATCGTCGACGGGCGACCATACGAACTGGTGGTCGATCCCAACCTGCGCTGGATGCGCTCGCGTCTCGGTCTGCACCAGGTTGAAGTGCGCGACCTGGAAGCTGCGGTCACGCGCCCGGCAAGCGGCGACGGGCGGATCAAGGCGCCAATTCCGGGGCTGATTACGCGCGTGCTCGTCAGCCCCGGCGAACTGGTCGAACTCGGGCAGCCGCTGCTGGTGCTGGAAGCGATGAAGATGGAGAACGAAATCCGCGCACCACGCACCGGTCGCGTCGCGCAGATCCACGTCGCACCCGGACAGAGCGTCACCCTCGGCGTCGTCGTAGCGGAAATGGAGTGAGGGGAGAGGCGAGAGGGTTGCAGGTTGAAGGTGGCAAGGTTGCACGGTGCGCATTGCCCATTGCACGCGCGGCAGTCGTAGGGGCGACCCGCCGGGTCGCCCTCATTCCCG
>DAOTWI010000396.1:0-5460 GCA_034436075.1 Roseiflexus sp. | reverse complement strand
GGCGCAGCACGCGCATCACATTCGTGCGCACCTGTTCGAGTGATACGCCCAGAATATCGAGGACGCCGGTAGCCACCCCCTCGCCATTGCGCACCAGACCGAGGAGCAGATGCTCAGTGCCGATATAGTGATGGTTCAGGCGCTTGGCTTCTTCGACCGCATAGGCGATCACCTTCTTGGCGCGCGCAGTAAGATCCTGATCCTGTCGCGGCGGGCCCTCCCCATGACCGACAATGAACTCAACGGCGTGGCGCGCCTGGGCGAGTTTGACGCCCAGTTCATCGAGCACCCGCGCCGCAACGCCCTCACCCTCGCGGATCAGACCGAGCAGAATGTGCTCAGTGCCAATGTACGGGTGATTGAACGCACGCGCCTCTTCGGTGGCGATTTGCAGCACCTGTTTGGCGCGTTTGGTAAACTTATCGTATACCCGCTCGGACATAGCAGTTCTCCCTAGCGCTGTTACAACCAAGAGTCAGGAATGGAAGCCTGGAATTGCCACATGCGCGGCGCCCAAACGCCGACCGCACTCACTCGCCAGCATCAGACCCGGCATCGTCGGACGACTGGCGCGCGCTCTGATCGTCGGATGACTGGCGCATGCTCAAACCGATGCGTTTCCGCGCCGGATCGATACGAATAATGCGCGCCTGAACCACGTCGCCTTCCTGCAACACATCGCGCGGATGCTGGACACGCCCATCGCCCATTTCGGAGACGTGGATCAACCCTTCGACCCCGTCCTCGATCCGCACGAATGCGCCGAACGGCGCCAGCTGCGTCACCACGCCCTCGACCATCTGGCCGATGTGGTACCGTTCGCCAACTGTGGCCCATGGCTCGTGCTGGGTGCGCTTCAGCGAAAGCGCAATCCGCTTGCGCTCGTTATCGATGCTGAGCACATACACCTGCACTCTGTCGCCCGGCTTCAGAATCTCGCTCGGATGCTTAACCCGGCTCCAGGAAAGTTCTGAAAGATGCACCAATCCATCGGCGCCGCCAATATCGACAAACGCGCCGAAGTCACAAACGGATGTGACGACGCCTTCGCGAATATCACCTTCCTTCAGCGCCGACAACAACTCGCCTTTGCGCCCTTCGCGCACATCCATCGCCGCCTGGCGCTCCGAGAGGATCAACCGGTTGCGATTGCGGTTGATCTCGATCACCTTTAACGCCAGCGTTTGCCCCACCATACGCGCCATCTCCGACTGCTTCTGCGTCTCGGAGCCGCGACTGATGCCGCTGACCTGCGACGAGGGCACAAACCCGCGCACACCATCGAGATTGACGAGCAACCCGCCTTTGTTGTAGTTGATCACCTTTGCTTCGATGACTTCGCCGGTGTCGTAGCACTGCTGCAAGCGTCGCCAACTCTTCTCCTGACGCGCCCGGTCGATCGAGAGAGTCGCCCGACCTTCCTTGTCTTCCGACTGCACGACAAAGACCAGCAGAGGATCGCCAGGCTTCAGCGCCGCCCGATCCTCTTCGGAGAGCGACTGCATCTCTCGGGCAGGCACCACGCCTTCGGCTTTGGCGCCGATATCGACCAGAATCTCATCATGGCTGACGCGCATAACGACGCCATCGACCGTATCGCCGTATTGCAGATTGCGGTAGTCGTGAGCAGGGTTGGCGAGGAACTGCTCCATCAATTCCCGGTCGTCGCGCTGATCGGCTGACTGACCATTCGCAGCGTCGCCGTTGCTGAACGATTGGGTAGCGTTCGTGTGTTGATGGTTTGTGGCAGCCTGTTCTTGCTGTTCCATGCCCTTTCCTTATCCCGGCGGCAAGAGGCGGTCTGCGCCAGAGGGCGAATAGATGCGCGGGACTTTGTGGTATTATACGGCGTTCACATGCAAAACGCAAGCGCAACGGTATGCAACTGTCCGCCAGGAACCGGTCAGTTCCGCGCCTCTGGCGCACTTAAGTCTGCATTGCCGGATAGTCATTTTTCTGCTATACTTGTCAGTTGGATTGATACGTCTCCTGCATGCCAACGCAGGACACGCGCCCGGCAGGTCTGGAAAGCGAGCTTCGTCGCCGTGGAGCAGTTGACCACCATTGTGGGGCATCTCGCTCCGGATCTCGATTGCCTGACAGCAATCTGGATTCTGGTGCGATTCGGCGGCGCTCGCAATGCTGCGCTCCAGTTTGTACCCGCTGGTCAGACGCTTCATAATCGCCCGGTTGACGCAGATCCCCATATCATTCACGTTGATACCGGCGGTGGACAGTTCGACCACCATACGCCCGATGCGCAGGGATTGTGCGCCGCTGAACTGGTGCGTCGCAGCATTGCTCCCGACGATGAGGCGCTTGCCCGCCTGGTCGAGCAGGTCAACCAGATTGACAATGCCGCTGCGCCTCGCGGCTCCCAGGGATTTTTCAACGTCAATGCGCTGGTCGCCGGTTATAACCTGTTGTTCCCCAATCGCCCTCATCACGTGGCTTACGCGATGCTGCCCAACCTGGATGCATGGTACGAACATGAGCAGCGCCAGATTCGCCTCGAAAAGGCGTTTGCGCACCACGTGGAGTTCGACACGCCCTGGGGATTGGGGATTGCCCTCGACGGCGACGATGGCGGCTCCAGCAAACTGGCGTATCGTCACGGCGCCGTGCTCTATGCGTATCGTAATCAACATGGCTGGATGGGCATTGCTGCACGGTCGCGTTCCAACGTCGATCTGTCGCCGGTCTACCACGATCTGCAGATCGTTGACCGCGACGCGGACTGGTATTTGCATCCAGGGAAGCGGATGCTGCTCTGCGGCACGCCCAAGGCGCCGCCGCGCTCGCTCTCGCGCCTGACGCTCGATGAACTGGTGCGGGTGATTCAGGGTGAGGCGCTGTTCATGGAATATGCGCAGCCTGTCGCCAACCGGCGCAGGTAATGGTGTGAAAACCCTTTCCTGCATGGCGCAACGTATGCAGGAAGGAGCTTTCGAATGATGACCGCACGCGATGGCGCGTCTCCGCCGCGCCATCGCTCCTGTTATCCATCCGAATACCCCTGTGCCGTCGATTGGCAGGCGCGTGCCGTAAGCGACGCCCGCATAACGATGGCGTGCCCGCGTTCCAGGCGCGTGGACGGATCCTGGAAACAGCTGCGCCTGCGCCGGCGGCGCATGTGACGCATATCTTGAGGGAGATGAAAACCTTATGGCGCACCACGATGATCACGCACACAACTCCGCTGGCGCATCGCCAGCCCTCCTGAACGACACCGGGCTCGATGCAGCGACGTTGATCGACTACTACCGGCAGATGACGCTCATCCGGCGCTTCGAGGAGAAGTGCCAGGAGATGTACACCAAAGCCAGAATTGGCGGCTTTCTCCATCTGTACATTGGCGAAGAGGCGACGGCGGTCGGCGCCATTTCCGCGCTGCGCCCGGAAGATCATATCTTCACCCATTATCGCGATCACGGTCACGCGATTGCCCGCGGGCTCGACATCAATGCGCTGATGGCGGAACTGTTCGGCAAAGTGACCGGTTGCTCCAAGGGGTTGGGCGGCTCGATGCACTTCGCCGACGCCAGCAAGAACTTCTGGGGCGGGTATGCGATCGTCGGCAGCCATTTGCTGCTGGCGATCGGCGTGGCGCTGGGCATGAAGATGCAGCGCAAGGATTCGGTCGTGATGGTGTTCTTCGGCGATGGCGCCACCAATGGCGGCGAGTTCTATGAGTCGCTCAATTTCGCGCAACTCTGGAAGTTGCCAGTCGTGTTTGTGTGCGAAAATAACCTCTATGCCATGGGCACGCCGCTGGAGGTCCATTCGTCGGTGACCGAAATCTACCGCAAGGCGTGCGCGTTCGATATGAAGGCTGAACGGGTGGACGGCAACGATGTGCTGGTCATGCGCGAAGCGGCGTTGCGCGCCGTCGATCACGCGCGGTCGGGCAAGGGTCCGGTGCTGCTCGAAGCCATGACCTACCGCTTCCGCGGTCATTCGGCGCAGGATACGCAAAAGTATCGCACCAAGGAAGATATCGAACGCCACCGGCGCAATGATCCGATTGCCCGGTTCCGCGCCCTGCTGCTGAATGAGGGCATTGCAACCGAACAGCAGCTGCGCGATATCGACCGCACGATCGACGATCAGACTGAAGCCGCTGTGCGTTTTGCCGATGAAAGCCCGGAACCAGGGCACGAATGGATCACGCAGGCTGGCGTCTACGCCGCGCCAATCGCCGTCGATCCGCCTATCCACGGAGAATAAGAGCCATGCCAGTCATCACTGTTCGCGAGGCGCTGCGCCAGGCGTTGCAGGAAGCAATGCAGGACGAGCGCGTTTTCATTATCGGAGAAGATATTGGCCACTACGGCAGCACCTATGGCGTCACCGCCGGTTTCCTCGAACAATATGGACCAGAGCGCATCCGCGATGCGCCGATCGCCGAGGCGGGCATTGTCGGCATCGCCATTGGCGCGGCAATGGTCGGCATGCGCCCGATCGCCGAGATCATGTCGGTCAACTTTTCACTCCTGGCGTTCGACATGCTCTTCAACCATGCCGCCAAGATCTACGCCATGTTCGGCGGCCAGATGACCGTGCCGATGGTGCTGCGCACGACCAACGGCTGGACGCAACTCTCCGCTACGCACTCGCAGTCGTTCGACGTCTACTTCGCCCATATGCCGGGGCTCAAGGTCGTCGCGCCAGCGACGCCCTACGATATGAAAGGGATGCTGAAAGCGGCCATCGAAGACCCCGATCCGGTGGTGTTCATCGAGCACACGCTGATGTACACAGTCAAGGGCGAGGTTCCAGAGGAGAGTTACACCGTCCCGCTTGGCAAGGCGCGCCTGGCGCGCGAGGGACGCGACATTACCGTTGTGACGTATTCGCGCATGGTCCATCTGTCGCAGCAAGCCGCTGATATTCTCGCGCGCGACGGGATCGAGGTCGAGATCGTCGATCTGCGCACGCTGCGCCCGCTCGATATGAGCGTGGCGCTCGAAAGTTTCAAGAAGACCAATCGCGCTGTGGTGGTGACGGAGGACTGGCAATCGTTCGGCACAAGCGCCGAGATCGCGGCGCGCCTGTATGAGCATGGCTTCGATTATCTCGACGCGCCGATTGCACGGGTCAACTTCCGTGAAGTTCCTATGCCCTACTCGAAGAATCTGGAGTTGCAGACTGTTGTGACGGTTGATCGGATCGTCGATGCGATCCGAAAGACGCTGTCGTAAGTGGAGATACCTATGCCCGACATTACCATGCCCAAAATGGGCTTCGACATGCAGGAGGGCACGATCGTCCGCTGGCTGAAGAAGCCGGGTGACGAGGTTCGCAATGGCGAGCCGATTGCCGAAATCGAGACGGATAAGGTCACTATCGAGATCGAGGCGTTTGCGTCAGGCATTCTGACCGAAATCGTTGTGCAGGAAGGGCAGTCTGCGCCGGTCAATGCGGTCATTGCCCGGCTCGACGGCGGAAATGGCGCGCAGG
>DAOTWI010000395.1:0-2031 GCA_034436075.1 Roseiflexus sp. | reverse complement strand
GGGCGCCACTGCGGTGGCGCCTGATGCGCTGATCGTGGCAGGGATTGAGGGGAGTGTTAAACCCATGTATAATGGGCATTGAACGTGATTGCGCGAAAGACAGAATGCACTCTGATCGACCGGTATTTCGACCGGTTCGCCGCCGACATAGCAGCGATGCTCCGGCGTTGGCGACGAAAACCGAATGGCGCGATTCTGCTTCAGACCAAGATACGGGCAATACCCCTGACCGGTTGGCGTTGGCTCGCTCATAGCGCGCCGGATCTCCTTGAATGCTGAGCGCTACGACGTTCAGGCGTATTATAGGAGCGGGCAGGAGCTGATGCAAAGCCCTGGCATTACCGAAACCTTACAGCCAGATTGCGGCTTTGCTTCGACCCTGGGCTGCGCCAGAGCGCCCGGCGTGGTATCATACTCAGTATATGTTCTGCAGCCTGCCCGGGTGGTTGTGAGGATCGACCAGGACTTATGCGCATCCTGATTCTTTCGGATATTCACTCGAACATTGTGGCGCTCGAAACGGTGTTGTCTGCTGCCCAACCCTACGATACCGTCTGGAATCTGGGAGATACCATCGGATACGGTCCGCGTCCCAACGAATGCGTGACGACGATCCGCACCGTGGCGAGCATCATGCTTGCTGGCAATCACGACCTTGCCTGCCTCGGCTTGCTCGACCTGAGCGACTTCAACCCGGACGCGCGCACGGCAAATGTCTGGAACGGCGATCAGTTGACAGATGACCACCGGATGCTGCTGGAAGAACTCGAACCCATCCTGCCGATCAACGAGCGTTTTCTGGCAGCGCACGGCAGCCCGCGCGAACCGGTGTGGGAATATCTGCTGACGCGCTATCAGGCGCTCGACAACTTTCGCCGCTTCGAGCAACAGGTCTGCCTGATCGGGCATTCGCATGTGCCGCTCGTCTTCCGGCTGACTCCCGAAGGGCGCTGTGAAGGACCGTCGTCGCCGGACGACGGCGCGACGTTGACCTTTGAAGCCGGGTTCCGGTATATCATCAATCCGGGGAGCGTCGGTCAGCCGCGGAATCAGGACCCGCGCGCCGCCTTCGCGCTCTTCGACACCACCACCGATACCATCACGTTCCGTCGTGTTCGTTACGACATCGGGCTGACGCAGCGCCAGATGCGCGACGCGCAGTTGCCCGATGCGCTGATCACCCGGCTGGAGTACGGCATCTGATGACCATCATTGAGACGTACATTCAGCGCCATCCGCGATCCCAGGCGTTGTTCCGCCAGGCGCAGGCGTTGTTTCCCAGCGGCGTCACCCACGACGGGCGCTACGTTGCACCCTTTCCGCTGTACGTTGACCGCTGCGCAGGAGCGCACAAGTGGGACGCCGATGAAAACAACCTGATCGATTACTGGATGGGGCACGGCGCCTTATTGCTCGGTCACGGTCATCCAGCAATCGTCGCAGCGGTGCAGCGCCAGATGGAGCGCGGCACGCACTACGGCGCCGAGCACGAACTCAGCCTGCACTGGGCGCAGCTGGTGAAACGCCTGGTTCCCGGCATCGAACTGCTGCGCTTCACCGCCTCCGGCACCGAAGCGACGATGATGGCGCTGCGCCTGGCGCGCGCCTTCACCGGCAAACCGGTCGTCATCCGCTTCGCCGGGCACTACCACGGCTGGCACGATATGCTGGCGCACGATACGAACGACGCCAGCGCCCCTGCCGGGCTGTACGACGGCGTGCTTGGCGCAACGGTCGTTGCGCTGACCGATCTTGATTATGTCGAGCACACGCTGCGCAGCCGCACTGACGTGGCGGCGGTCATTCTCGAACCGACCGGCGCATCGTATGGCGCTGTCCCGCTGCCGCCCGGCTTCCTGCGCGATCTGCGGGAATTGACCTGGCGCTACGGTGTGCTGCTCATGTGTGATGAGATCGTCACTGGCTTTCGGGTGGCGCCTGGCGGCGCACAGCAGCGCGAGGGCGTCGTCGCCGACCTGACGACCCTGGCGAAGATTCTGGCGGGCGGATTGCCCGGCGGCGCGGTCGGCG
>DAOTWI010000394.1:0-5293 GCA_034436075.1 Roseiflexus sp. | reverse complement strand
CCAATCCGCGCGGCTGGGCGCCGCCGGATGCGTGATGCTGCGGCAAGTGAGAACGTGAACCTCGGAAGATGATTCATGCGCATATGCACAACGTGGATACTGCGGTTGCGTCACCACCGCCGGATGTTCCCCCTTCGCGCCGTCTCTCTGTCGTCTGGCATTCGCGCTGGGGCATTCCAATCGGATACGCCGTTTCGTCCGAGGCGCTGGCGCTCGAACTGGCGGCACGCGGCGTTGAGCTGATGTATCGTCCGACACCGTGGCACATGTCGGGAACAATTCGCCACCCGACGCTGCTGGCTGCCGCTGCGCGCACGCCGCGCGACGATGCGCCGCAGGTGAGTTATGACCAGGCGGATCTCTTCTACACCGATCACACGGGGTACAAAATTGGCTACACCATGCTGGAAGTCGACGGACTGCCGCGCGAGTGGGTCGCCGCATGCAATGCGATGGACGAGGTCTGGACGCCGAGTCATTGGGGGGCGACGGTCTTCGCCAATGCGGGAGTCACGCGCCCCATTTACGTTATGCCGCTGGGCTACGATCCGGCGCGTTTTCGACCGGACGGGCCAGCGCGCCGGATTGCAGGACGATTCACGTTTCTCTCCGTCTTCGAGTGGGGCGAACGCAAAGCGCCGGAGATCCTTTTACGCGCATATGCTGCAGCGTTTACCCGGCGCAACGACGTGCTGCTGGTGCTGCGGGTTAACAATTTCGACGCCGAGGTCGATGTGGTGCGACAGATCGCCGCGCTCCGCCTGCCTGCCGACGCTCCGCCGATTGCGCTGCTCTACAACCGTCACATCAGCGACGAATGTTTGGGAGCGCTCTACCGCAGCGTCGACTGTTTTGTGCTGCCGACACGCGGCGAAGGATGGGGGTTGCCAGTTCTCGAGGCGATGGCGTGTGGACTGCCGGTCATCGCCACTGACTGGAGCGGGCAGACCGAATTCTTCCATCACGGGGTCGGCTACCCGCTGCGGGTGCGACGGCTGGTCGCAGCAGATGCCAAATGCCCCTACTACCTGGGATGGCGCTGGGCGGAACCAGATATCGAGCACCTGATCGCACTGATGCGCCATGTGTACGACCATCCCGACGAAGCGCGAGAGACTGGCGCGCGTGCGGCACAGGAAGCGGCAGCGCGCTGGACGTGGGCGCATGCGGCGGAGCGGATGTACGAAAGGCTCGTCGCTCTGTCATCACTGGTTTGACGCTCTGCGTAACGTATATTAAACTGAGCGTCACTCCAGAGAAGGGCGTCTTTGTGAACAGACCATAGTGGTTGGAAGGAGGCCGTCTATGATGCCGCCGCGAGAGTTTCTCATGCCTGCGCAGGTTCTGATCGGCTCAGGCGCCGCCGAACAGGTTGGCGTCCAGTGCCAGAAGCGCGGTTGGAAGAAAGCCCTGATCGTTTCCGACAAGATTATGCTCAGCCTGGGGCTGGTCGGCAAAGTAGAGCAGTATCTTGCCGACAGCGGCGTCGCCAGCACCGTGTATGCTGGCGTGAACACCGAGCCTGTGGTGGAGTATGTTCAGGAAGGGTTGCAGGCATACCAGGAAGGCAACTGCGATTTTGTCGTGGCAGTCGGCGGCGGCAGCCCGATCGATACGGCGAAAGCCATCGCCGTGTTGGTGACCAACCCCGGATCGATTGAGCAGTACAAGGGAATCGGCAAAATCGGCGCGCCTGGCGTACCAGTCGTTGCCATTCCCACAACGGCGGGCACTGGCAGCGAGGCGACGGTCTATACCGTGATCACCGACCAGAAGACCGATGTGAAGATGTTGATCGGCAGTCCGTATCTGATGCCGACCGTCGCTATTGTTGATCCAATGCTGACCGTCTCCTCGCCGCAGAGCGTCACGGCGGCCACCGGCGTCGATGCGCTGGTGCACGCTATCGAGGCGTATGTGTCGGTGAAGCGCCAGCCGATGACCGACATCTTCTGTCTGTCAGCGATCCGGTTGATTTCCCAGAATATTCGCCAGGCATGGGCGAACGGCAACAACATCGAGGCGCGGGAGCAGATGATGCTCGGCGCATTTCAGGCGGGCGTGGCGTTCAGCAATTCGTCGGTGGCGCTGGTGCATGGCATGTCGCGTCCCATCGGCGCGCACTTCCATATTGCGCATGGTGTTTCCAACGCGGCGCTTCTGGCGGTCGTCACCGAGTTCAGCCTGATCGGCGATCCGGTGCGCTACGCGCATGTGGCTGAAGCAATGGGCGAGCCGATTGAAGGACTGTCAATCATGGAAGCCGCTGATCGCGCGGTATACGCCATACGCCGCCTGGTCAACGACATCAAGATTCCGTCGCTGCGGCACCTGGGGGTTGAGCGCGAACGCCTGATCGAACTGGCGCCGTCGATGGCGGATGCCGCAATTGATAGCGGCAGCCCGGCAAACAACCCGCGCAAGCCCACCCGCCAGGAAATTATCGACCTGTACATTCAGGCATACGACCAGGAATAGCAAAGGCGCGCACGCCTGATGACGAGTCCGGTCGCACCGGGATGCTGCGGGCTGATGGAGTTTGATTAAATATTCCGCTATCCGCCTTGTAGCCCGGCGACTGAAGTCGCGGGCTACGGGAAGCGAGGCCCGCCTGCGCGGGCTTAAGCGGGCGATACCGGACTATTTTCTCAAAAATCATAAGCCCTTGTCTTCTCCTGACTATCGCGGCAGTGCTCAGGGAGAGCGACGCCGTGTATCGTCCGGCGATCCTGATCGATTTCTATCCGGCGGCCTTCTCTGGCGGCGTCAGATCGACAGCCCTCTGCGCCGCCTGGCATTCTCCGGCATTGTGATCGGTTCGCTGACACTCGTCATGAACAGACCTTGGCGTTCCAGCATCATCCTCGATACCGTGATGATCATTGCCGTTGCGCTGACATCGGCGGCATTGCTGGTTCGCCCGCTGGAAACGCAGCAGCGGATCCTGATTGGGGCGAGCGATCGCGGGATTGCCGCCGGGTTTCACGAAGCGGAGTTCAGCGCGTCGGAAGAACGTCCATTTCGCTGGACGACGGCGGAATCTTCTCTCCGATTGTCGGCGCAGGGGCTGACTGACCACACACTGACTCTGCGGCTTGCCGCACCGCCGGGTGCATCAACGACCACACCGCACGCGGTTGATGTTGAACTGAATGCCGCCTATCTGGCAACCCTCCCGGTCACTTCCGCGCCGCGCATCTATCGCCTGCTGGCGCCGCGCGCGCTGATTCAGCCAACCGGCACTACCATCACGCTGCGCACAACCACATCACGACTGCCAGGCGACCGGCGCGATCTGGGAGTGGCGGCGTTTGCCATCACGTTCGCGGCGCTCAGTGAGTCGTCCTGGCTGGCGCCGGTGCAGACGATAGCAGTCACCGGTGCGGCATGGTCGCTTCTGGTTGCTCTCCGCCTATCCGGCATCGGCGCGCTGCGTTGGGTGGTCGTCGCACTGTTCGCCCTGATCAGCCTGAGCATGCGCCACTCCGATCTACGCTTCGCCCAACGCTGGGAAGCGTTGCTGCTGACCCTCGGGCTGGCAACCGTGTTCAGTTGCATCACGCTGATCATCGCACGCCGAAAAGACCACAAGGACGACTCAACGTTCAACGTTCAACGTTCAACGTTCAACGTTCAACGTTCAACCTTTCCCATCCTCATCACGGGCGTTGCCACAGTGCTGACCGTCCTGCTCTTTGCCCCGCTCATTCCCGATCCGGCGCGCTTCGTCCCTGGTCCCCCCGGCGATAATCTGGAGTATGTCTGGAAGATTCAGTGGTTTGCCGGTGCGATTGCTGACCGGCGCTCGCCGACGTTCGTTCCGTACCTGTTCTATCCAGCCGGATACGAACTGGCATATTCCGAATTGACCCCGGCGCATACCCTGTTGGGACTGCCGCTGGCATGGCTTGCCGGACCAACGGTGGCATACAACCTCCTGAACGCCGCGTCATTCGTGCTGACGGCGCTCTTGACCGCATTGCTGGCGCAACGCCTGGGCGCAGGCCGCCTGGGCGCATTCGCAGCAGGCATTGGCGTCGGGTTTTGTCTCTGGCGCTACCAGCACACGCTGGGGCAGATGAATATGGCTGGCACGCAGTGGGTTGTGCTTGCGCTCTACGGGCTGGAAGGATTCATCCGCTGGCGACGCGCGCATGATGCCCTGCTCACCGGACTGGGAGTCGCGCTGGCAGCGTGGTCGTCGTGGTACTACGGACCGACGTTATGGCTGGTGCTGGGATTGTGGCTGGCGCTACGCCAGCCCTGGCGAGAGACGCGCGCCGTGCTGGCGGCATGGCCCGCAGCATTGACGGCGCCGCTGGTTGCGCTGGCGCTCCTTGCACCCTACGCGCATCCGACACTGCAAACGCTGCGCGGCGGCGAGACGCGCCACGACTATGCCTCACTCCTTCAGCTTTCGGCGCATCCGCTCGACTACCTGAATCTGAGTCGGTACCATGCGCTCTGGGGGACGTGGGCAGCAGAGGTTGCGCCCGATACCGCAGGCGCACGACTCGTGGCGCCGGGTTTTGCGCTCCTCGCGCTGGCGGGCGTCGGGATGTGGCGCTGGCGGCGGAGCGCAATTGCGTGGACATTGCTCATCATCGGGTTGGTGTGCTTCATTCTGAGCCTGGGACCGGAACTGCGCATCGGTGACTGGGGCATTCCGCTCCCGGCGCTCCTGGCATACGAACACGTGCCGGTGCTGCGCAGCATCCGCGCCTGGTCGCGCATGGCATTCTACGTCCAGATATGCGTCGGTCTGCTGGCGGCCCTCAGTCTGACCGGTTTCACCCGATGGCGTCGGGTATGGCAGGCGCTGGGAGTGATTGCGGTCTGCGGCGTGCTGCTGGAAGTGGCGCACGTCACGCCCTGGCGCGCATCGACCGACCCGCGACCGGTTGATCGCTGGCTGGCGAACCAGCCAGGGTCTGGCGCCACGCTTCAGGTTCCCGACTCCTTCTCCGGCGCGATCGAGTACTACGCTCTTTTTGCGAAACGTCCCAGCCTGACGGGCTATGGCACCTTCGAGCCAGCCGGCGCAACCGCTGACATGGCGTGGTTGCGCGAGTTTCCTTCAGAGCGCGCCCTGACAACCATCCGGCGCCTGGGGGGCGAGTACATTCTGGTGCATCGCGCTGCCATAGACCGCGAGTGGCCCGGATGGCGCAATCGCGTAGCGCAACGACCAGAACTCATACAGGTGTATGAAGATAATGAGATGACCGTCTATCGGCTGTCGCCATCACAGGCGATCTCATCAATGTGGCGGGGTGCGGCGGCAATGCCGCCG
>DAOTWI010000393.1:0-4972 GCA_034436075.1 Roseiflexus sp. | reverse complement strand
CCCCGGGCTGGCGATAGGACCGGGAGGCAGCCCCGGATTGACGCGCGTATTGTATGGACTGGCAATCCCGTTGATCTCATCGAGGCTCAACGAGTCGAGGCGGGGCCACCAGTTGCCGCGTTGCCCCAGAATGTACTGGACGGTCGGATCGGCGCCCAATTTGCCGCCGCCGGTTTCGGCGAGGTGTTCGGGCTTGAGACGGTTCCAGAAGACGGCGGCGATCTTAGGCATTTCGTCTTCCCGCGCCGCTTCGCGTTGCACAATCGACGCCATGGTCACGATCTGGTGAACCGTAACGCGCGGCACCGTCACGTCGCGCTCGAATGTGGCATACTGCTCGTCGAAGCGGTCGAGCATGATCTCGATCACCTCGGTGACGGTCGCTGTCACCGCGAAGCGGTAGGTGTCGGGGAACAGATACCCTTCCAGGCTGGCGCCGGGCGGCAGGCTGTTGAGGTAGAAGTGTTGCGACTGAAACGCTGCGCCGTTGCGCGCCGTGCGCAGAAATGCCTGCTCGGTCACATTAATCAGCCCGGCGGCGGCGAGTTGTTCGGCGATTTCTTCGAGTCGCGATCCTTCGATGATCGTGACCTGGACTTCCTCGACGCGGCTGTTTTGCAGCGCCGCAATGATCTCGCTCATCGTCATATTGGCGCGCAGCAGGTAACGACCAGCCTGTAATTCGCCGTCGAGTCCTTGCAGGCGAACCAGGATGGTAAAGAGCAGCGGTTGGCGAATCAGATTGGCAGCGCCCAGACGAGTGGCGATCACGCTGGCGCTATCGCCGGGTTCGACGATAAACTCGACAGGCGCGGCGTCCGTTCCTGCTGGACGCCGTATTTCGCTCAACAGAAGGTACCCCGCGCATGCCACGCTCAATGCCAGCAGCGCGATGCCGAGGAAGATCGCGCGCAGCGTTTTGGCGAAAGCGGCGCCACGAACAGTGTCAGACATAGTTGTCGCTGGTCTCCATCATGGTGTTGGCGTCGGCAGCGGCGGCGGCGTTTCGACTGGCACACGCTCAGGCGCCGTCACGAGCGATGCGCTGACCCACCCGCTCCCATCCACGCTGCGGATCTGCGAAGATGCCGCAGCGGGCGAACCGAGCCGCACACGGTACCAGGCGCCGTCAGGGGTCACTCCCAGAAAAATCAACGTATCTCCCGCCGTCACGCTGCCGATGACATTATCAGGCAGACGGGCGGGCGTCGCACGCACATTGCCCGAGGTCACCACAACTCCGGTCAGTTCTGATGAAGCGGGAGGCGGGGATGGGGCCGGTGGAAGCGTCGGCGGCGCGGTTGGCGCCAGGGCTGGCGTCGGCAGCGTGATGACCGCCTGGGGCGCTGTTGTGCGCACGGGAGGCGCAATAAACACCGGCGCCGCTTCGACGCGGCCCACCTGGTTCAGTTCGTCGCGCAGTTCGGTCAACACACTCCAGGCGAAGATCAGCGAAACGAGCATCAGGACGCAGGCAATAGCCGTTTTGACCAGTTCGGCGACGCGCGCCAGCAGCGTGCGGCTCTGCATCTGTTCGAGCACGGCGCGCGCTGTATCGCCGACCGACTCGCCCCAGCTGGTTTTACTGCGATCAGTTCGCGCGACGCGGCGCAATTCCAGCAACGCGCGCGCATCGCCGACCGTCGCCAGGGCGCGAACCGCTCCCCAGCGCACGTTGCTGTTTGGATGGCGAAGCGCTTCCACCAGCGAGCCAGCAGCGCGACCGTCGCCAATCTGACCCAATGCCTCGGTTGCGCGGTAGGCGGTCAGCCATGGTTCATGGGTGCGCAGCGCATCGATCAGCGCCGGAACCGCTGGCTCGCCAAGGGCGACCAGATCATCGACAGCGCGTGCGTGCAGCGGATGACCCGGATCGCCAAGCGCACCGATCAGAACCATTATGCGCTGTCGCAGAGCGGCATCGGCGGCGTGCATACTCACGCGCCGATCAGTCGTTGTCAGCGTGCGAGTCGCCTGCACCAGGCTGCGCGTGGCTGCTGGCGCATCGCCGGTTGGCTCGTCGCCAGTCTCGTCCGAAGGCGCGCCGTTGACCTCGTCTGGCTTCCTGGGGTCGTCGGGTAGCGTCATAGGTATAGTCAATCTGGCACCGCGCCGGACTCTGGCGCAGGAGTGAGCAGTCGTGCAGCGAACCGCGCGACAATCGCGTCGAGAAGGACCTCCGCCGCTGCGGTTTTCGGCAGCAACGGCAGCCGTTCGACCCTCTCCGCATCGATCAGGACTAGCTGGATATCTTCCGCCCCAATGCTGGCGACCGCCTCATTCGCCACGATCATATCAAGCCCTTTACGCTCGAGTTTATCGCGCGCATACGCCAGGAGATCGTGGGTTTCCGCAGCAAATCCGATCTTGACCAGATCGCGACGATGCGCGATACTGGCAAGAATATCAGGATTGCGCACCAGGCGGATCGTCAACTCTTCATCGTCGCCCTTCTTGATTTTCTGCCCGGCAACGACAGCTGGTCGAAAATCGGCGACGGCAGCGTTCATGATCAACAGATCGGCATTGGCAATGGCAGATTCGACCTCGCGTTGCATCTCGATCGCCGTTTCGACGCGCACCAGTGCGACGGCGGCTGGCGGTTGCACGGTCGCCGGACCGCTGATCAGCGTGACGGACGCGCCGCGGTCGCGCGCGGCGGCGGCGATAGCGTATCCCATTCTGCCCGATGCACGATTGCCGATGAAACGGACTGGATCGATAGGTTCGTGCGTGCCGCCGGCGGTCACCACCACGCGGCGTCCGCGCAACGGACCGGACGTTCGCCCAAGGAGCGCGCGTATCTCGGCTTCGATGATGGAAGGTTCCGGCAATCGCCCGCGCCCGATCACCGCTTCCGCCATGCGCCCATATGCCGGTTCGAGCACCGTCGCGCCGCGTTGCCGCAGGAGCGCAATGTTCGCCTGTGTCGCCGGATGTTCGTACATGCGCGGGTTCATTGCCGGGGCGATCAGAATCGGCGCGGTCGTCGCCAGCGCAGTGGTTGTGAGCAGATCGTCACACAGCCCGGCGGCGAGACGTGCAATGGTATTGGCAGTGGCAGGGGCGATGACCAAAAGATCGGCGTGCTGCCCAAGCGACACATGCCCAACAACGCCATCTTCGGGCAGCGTCCACATATCATCGAGCGCCGGGCGTCCGGTCAGCGCCTGAAAGGTCGCCGCGCCAACAAAACGTTGTGCAGCGGCAGTCATGATGACATCGACCACTGCGCCGTCGAGCGTCAGATTGCGCGCGAGTTCGGCGACCTTGTAGGCGGCAATGCTGCCGGTGACGCCAAGAAGAATGTGTTTGCCAGTCAGGATGCTCATCTGCCATTCTCACCAGACGGCGATACGCTGCGTGTCACAGGGCGCGGGCGCATTGTAGCACCGGCGACAGGCGGCGTCAATGAACGGGAGCGAGGTTATGCCAGGTTTTCTGTACGGCGAGGATCTCTCGCCCAATGCCATCGAGTGCGCCCGACAGGCAACCGGCGGGTACATCGACCTGACGAGCAGCAATCCGACGCATCAGGGGCTGTTGTTTCCGGAGGATGTTCTGCGTGAGGCGTCTGCCGCCTACTGGTTGAACCGGCGGTACGATCCGGAACCGCGCGGCCTGCGCTCCGCGCGTCTGGCGATTGCGCGGTACTATGCCGAACGCACGCCCCCGCTGTCGCTGGACGCCGATCAGATTGTGGTAACGGCAAGCACCAGTGAAGCGTACAGTTTGCTCTTCGCATTGCTGACCGATCCGGGCGATAATGTGCTGGCGCCAGCGATTACGTACCCGCTCTTCGAGTATCTGGCGATGGCGCACCATGTCGAACTGCGCCCGTATGCGCTGGACGAACGGCGAGGCTGGCGCATCGATCCGACGAGCCTGCGGTTGCAGGCGGATGAACGCACCCGCGCTGTGCTGGTTGTGTCGCCGCATAACCCGACCGGCGCCGTGCTGTCCTCGCGGGCGCCGGTGCTGCGCGCCCTTGATTTGCCCATCATCTGTGATGAGGTGTTCGCAGCATTCCCGTACCGCGCAGCGACGATTCCTCCGATTGGCGCGCTCTACCCGGAACTGCCGGTCTTCCATCTGAACGGCATCTCGAAGATGTTTGCTTTGCCCGATCTGAAACTGGGCTGGATTGCGTTGAACGATGCGGCGCATGATCGGTTTGGCGAGCGCCTCGAAGTCTTAAACGACACCTTTCTCAGCGCCAATATGCTGACACAAACCATGCTGCCGGCTCTTTTCGAGCATGGGCGCGCGTTTACCGCCGCTATGCATGAGCGTGTCCGCCAATCGCTGGACATGGCGATCACCTTGTTGTCCGGCTGCGATGTGGTGCGCGTGCATCCGCCGGATGGCGGGTATTACCTGTTTCCCGAAATTGCCGGCTGGAATGATGAAGAGGCATTGACGCTCTATCTGCTCCGCCATGGCGTGCTAGTGCATCCAGGCTATTTCTATGGCTACGAGCAGGGAGCGCACGTCGTCATCTCATGCCTGGTCGAACCGGCGCAGTTGCGTGCGGGGATCGAGCGCCTGGTTGCGGCGCTTTCCGCATGGGTTTCAGCGCGCGACTCCTCATCATAGCGAACCATGTGGCATAGTAGTTGCAGAAAATGCTTGACAGTAATGGTATGATAGTGAAGAATAGACTGCAACATCTGTTTCGAGCAGCCTCCTTTTTGCGTGTATGCTGCGCATGACAACGCTGGTGGCGATCAAAGGCGGGAAAGAAGGTCTACGGTTGCATCTCCACGAGGCAGCCGGGTGGTCTGACGTGCTGGGAGCATTGCGCAGCCAGCTCGACCAGGGGGCGCAATTCTTCAATGGCGCCCGGGTCATCATCGATATTGGCAACCGGTCGCTCACGGAAGAACAGCTGGCGGAATTGATGACGCTGATGCATGAGCATCACCTCGAAGCATCGGCGCTGGCGTCAACGTCGCGCGAGAGCCGGTCGGCG
>DAOTWI010000392.1:0-11941 GCA_034436075.1 Roseiflexus sp. | reverse complement strand
CTGGGGCATGTCGCCCGTAGGCGCGTCGCGCCGCTGCGCCCACAGGTGCGGCGCACGCAGTGAGAACAGCAATGATAACCCACGATATCGCCACAACACTCCGCGCCGAAGCGGCAAAAGTGATCGTCGGGCAGGACGAGCCGTTGACGCAGATCATCATTGCGCTGTTCAGCGGCGGTCATGTGTTGCTCGAAGGGGTTCCCGGCACTGCCAAGACGCTGATGGCGAAAACGCTGGCGATGCTGACCAGCGCCGAGTTCAAGCGGGTGCAATTCACCCCGGACCTGATGCCCTCCGACGTGATCGGCACGCAGGTGTTCGAGATGGGCACAGGACAGTTTCGCCTGCACAAAGGACCGGTGTTCACCAATATTCTGCTTGGCGATGAGATCAACCGCGCACCGGCAAAGACGCAGAGCGCACTGCTCGAAGCCATGGAAGAGCGCCAGGTGACGATCGAAGGGCAACGGCTGCCGCTGCCTGAGCCGTTCTTCGTCCTGGCGACGCAGAATCCCGTTGAGTACGAAGGCGCCTATCCGTTGCCGGAGGCGCAACTCGACCGCTTTCTGTTCAAGGTGATGATCGATTATGCGCCGCAGGAGGTCGAGATCGAAGTGCTGCGGCGCTACCATGCTGGCTTCGATGCGCATCGTCTGGACGATATAGGGTTGCGCCCGGTCGTCAACGGCGCCGTTTTGGCGCAGTGTCGCGCCGAGATCCGGCAGGTGCAGGTGGACGAAGGCATTCTGAAGTATATTACCGACATCGCCCAGGCGAGTCGCGCGAGCCTCGATCTTTTGCTCGGCGGCAGCCCGCGCGCCTCAATCAGCCTGCTTCTCGCCGCCAAAACCTGGGCTGCCATGCAAAATCGCGCCTATGCGATCCCCGATGATGTCAAGTTCCTGGTGCGTCCCGTCTATCGCCATCGCATTATTCTGAAGCCGGAAGCCGAGATCGAAGGGTTGACGCCCGACACCGCGATGGCGCGGATTCTGGCGCGTGTCGATGTGCCGAGGTGAGAACCAGGAACTGAGAACCGGGAACTGAGAACCAGGAACTGAGAACCGAGAACTGAGAACCAGGAACTGAGAACCGAGAACTGAGAATTGATAGGAAGATCAACCAGATAGTGGACAATCTCGAGATCAGCGTTGGCTTCGACAGGCTCAGCCAACGCCAACCGCTCCACAGGTGCGAGCGTGTTTGTCCGGGTTTAGATTCATCTTCCTATGAGAACCAGACTCATCACGCATCTCGCATCACTCGTCGCTCGTCACTTATTCCTATTGAACGCATGATCCCGACGCTTCGACTCTATCTTCTCCTGCTGCCTGGCGCTGCGCTGGTTGCCGGGGTTGCGCTCACGCCGCTGATGCTCTGGATCGCGGTCGCCTACCTTGTGGTCGTGGCGGCGCTGGTGATCGCCGATTATCTGGTGACTGACCGGCCTGCCGCGCTCGAGGTCGAGCGCATTCACGACTCGCGTCTCTCGCTTGGCGCCAGCAACCCGGTGACCCTCCTCATCGCCAGCCGCGCCCGCCGTCCGCTGACCCTGCAGATCCGCGATGAGCATCCCGACGACATTCCTGCCGACGCGACCATTCTTACTGGCAAGGTCGATCCATTTGCGCTGCTTGAGGTGCGCTACCATCTGCGACCCGTCCGCCGCGGCGATTATCGCTTCGGCGATATTAACGTTCGTTACGCCAGCGCATTTGGCACATTCGTGCAGCAGGCACGATTTCCGGCAGCGGCGCCGTTCAAGGTCTATCCGAATGTTCTCGATATTCGCAAATACGACCTTCTCGCACGCAAAGGTCTGCTGCTCGAAATGGGGTTGCGCCCGGCGCGCATGTTCGGGCAGGGAGTCGAGTTCGAGCGGCTGCGCGAATACCGTCCCGACGATGAGTTTCGCCGGATTAACTGGAAAGCGACCGCGCGCCGGGGCAAACCGATCGCTGCCGAGTACGAAACCGAACGCAGCCAGTATGTCATCAGCGTCATCGACACGGGCCGGTTGATGCGCACCCCGGTCGAGGACGGCGACATCAGCCTTGCCCGGCTCGACTATGCCATCAATGCGACGCTGCTGCTCTCGTATGTTGTCACCCTCAAAGGCGATCACGCCGGTATGCTGAGTTTTGCCGACGATGTGCGCACCTATCTGCCCCCCAGGCGCGGCAAAAGCCAGTTCTACCGCATGCTCGAAGCGTTGTACAACGTCCAGTTCGAGCCGGTCGAGTCCGACTACGCTCGCGCCCTGTCCTATCTGAGCGCCAGGCACCGGCGGCGTTCATTGGTTATTGTATTCACCGACCTGGTGACGCTCGATGCAGCGCGCGACCTGATCGCGCACACGGCGCGCCTGGCGCGGCGTCATCTGCCGCTATGCGTGATCATGTCCGATCCGAACGTGACCCGGATTGCCGGGCGACCGCCAACCGAAGCGAGTGATGTCTACCGGCGCGGCGTGGCGGAAATGCTGCTGGCGGAACGGCGGGTTGTTCTCGAAACCCTGCATCGCAACGGCGTGCTGACGCTCGACGCGCCCGCCGACCGGCTCAGCGTGGCGGTCATTGAGAAGTATCTGGAACTGAAGGGAAGAGGCGTGTTGTAATGTGGTGGGCGGGTTGCAGGCGCGAACCACGTAGCGATGGAGCATTGCGACGGTGAAGCGTTACCGTTGCACGTTGAATGTTGAACGTCCGACCAAAGACACGAGCGCAGTCGGGACTACGGGTGCAAAGGCGCACTTCTGGCGTCCCTCTGCGCACTCTGCGCCTCTGTGGTTCAACAAAGCAGGCAGAAGGGCGGAGTGTTATGTGTCGAAAGTGAGAAGGTTTCAGGTGTGAAGGCGCTGGAAATGCTGAACATGTGGTACAATCGCGTCTGTGATTGTCCGACGTCATATTGATCGCATCCTCGCCGATGTCGAAGCAGCCATTCCGCCGGATGGCAAGCGCGACTATTTTCGGTTGCACCGTGATCGTTTTGCCATGCTGCTGGCGGCCATACCGGCGGATGCGGGCAGTCGCGTTCTCGAAATCGGCGTCAACCCCGGGCTGTTCACTCAGGCGCTGGTGCGCGCCGGGTACCGCGTCAGCGGCACTGATCTCTTCCCGGAACACCGCGCGGAGGTGTGGCAGCGGCTAGGGGTCGATGTGCGTCGCTGGAATATCGATACCGAACCGCCGCCGTATCCGCACGAGTCGTTTGACCTGATCATCTTCTCGGAAGTCATCGAACATCTGTCCAACCCGCCGATCGACGCACTGGCAACGATAGGGGAGTTGCTGGTTCCAGGAGGGTATCTCCTGATTTCGACGCCAAACCAGTTCTATTTGAAAAGCCGGTTGCGGGTGTTGGCGGATATCCTCCTCCTTCGTCCTTTCGAGCATGATGATGAATTTCAGCGTTGGGCCAGCCTGAAGGCGGAGGCGCGCTACTACACCCATAGCCGCCTCTACAGCATGCGGCAACTCTGCTGGATGCTCGACCAGGCGGGATTGGTCGTCCAGCAACGCATGTACGGCGATCCGTGGGAGCGTGTCGGTTTGGAACGGCATCGGCTGTTCCGCTATCCGCATCGCTGGCTGGCGAAAGCGGCGCTGTGGGGGGCGACGCGCGCCATTCCGCCAGCGCGCTCGATGCTCCTGGTCGTTGCGCAGCGTCCGGGAGCGCGCCAGCAAGCGGGAAGCGCATCATTCGGCGATCTTTTTCACAATGTCCGCCCCTGACGATAGGCGTGAGCTTCGACAGGCTCAGCCCACGCCCGCCGAGCAATGGTCGAGGGGCAGTTCACGAGAGAACACGACCTGCTCTATGTGGCAGCGACTCAGAACCAACGCTTCCATCATGCCCGCTCTTGGCTACCTGGCGCTCAGTCTGATCGTCATGGCGCCGGTGCTGCCGGTTTTTGCCACGGCTATCCCTGGCGGTCCGATCGCCAACGTCGATGGATGGCAGAACGTCTGGAATCTCTGGTGGGTGCATCGTGCATTGGCGACGCTGACCAATCCATTCTTCACCCCATTGCTGTTCTATCCGCAAGGAGTCGATCTCACGCTGCAAACGCTCAATATCAGCAATGGCGTCCTGTTCGCGCCGGTGACGGCGTTGTTCGGTCCGGTTGCCGCCTACAACGCCGCCGTCCTGGCTGCACTGGTTCTGTCGGGCATCGGCGGGTATGCGCTGGCGCTGCGGGTGAGCGGGGATCGTCTGGCGGCGTTCATTGGCGGCGCGGTCTTCGCCTTTTCGCCCTTTCACCTGACCAAAATCTGGGATGGTCAATTAGAGATGATCACGCTGCAATGGGCGGCGTTCTATGCGTTCTTCCTGTTGCGCGCCGTGGAGAATCTGCGCTGGCGCGATGCGCTGATCGCTGGCGTTTTTCTGGCGCTGACGGGGTACACAAGCTGGTACTACCTGTTCTTTTTCGGGGTCTACAGCCTGGTGTTTGCCGTGATCTGGCTGGTGCGCGCGCCCGGTGAACAGCGACGGGGCATGGTTCGCCAGTTGGGGATCGCCGCCGGGAGCGGCAGTGTGCTGCTCGCACCCTTGATCATTGCGGCGGTTCGCACCGCGCGCTCGATGACGAATACCGCTGGCGTGCGGTTCGACCCGTCGAATCCGCTCGACCTGATTCTGATCCATTCCGCCAATCTCTACGATCTGTTTCTTCCCAATGGTCTCCACCCATTGTGGGGAAGCGCAGTCGAGTCGCTGGCGCGCACATGGCATCCGTACATCGGCGCGTGGAACATTGCGCTCGGATACACGGCGCTGGCGCTGGCAGTCGTTGCCCTGGCGCTGGCGCGCACCAAAGCGTGGCGCTGGGCAGCGATCGGGATGGCGGCAATCGTGCTGTCGCTCGGTCCTGTGGTTCATATCGGCGCGACACGAACCGCGATTCCGTTGCCATACCAGATTCTTCTGGCGCTGCCCGGAGCGGAACTGGCGCGCCGACCCAGTCACTTCATCGTCATTGCCACACTGACCCTGGCGCCGCTCGTGGCGCTCGGACTCCAGGCGCTGCGCCAGCGGGCGCCCCTTCGTCAAGGGCAGTTGCTGGCGGGAGTGGCGATGGCAATCGTCGCCTTCGAGTATGCGCCGCCGCACTGGTCGCTCTACCCTTTTCACACGCATCCCTACTACGCCCGGATACCCGCTGTTCCCGGAGCGGTTGTCGAGATTCCGCCGTCACTCGAAGCCAGCCTGCCACTCAAAGCGCAGATCGTCCACGGGCAGCCGCTGGTTGGCGGATTCGTCTCGCGGCCGCCGCGCTACCCGTTTGTCGAGCAAGCGCCGGGGGTGCGGCAACTCTGGACGATGCGACCTGACGATACGTCGCTGTTCGTCGATCAGGCTGATAACCGGTTGAAGGAACTCAACGCCTGCGGCGTGCGTCATGTTATTATCCATCAGGCGCAGATCGCGCCAGAACGTCGTGCAGATCTTCAAGCGGCGCTGCGGCAGGCGCTTGGCAATCTTGCGCCGGTGTACGCCGACGCGGAATTGAGTGCGTACCTGGTGCCAGAGGTCGAGTCGGGTCTAATTGCATATGCGGCTTTTGGCGATGGATGGTATGCTGAGGAACGCGATGGTGATCGCCGTTGGCGCTGGATGGGACCGGAAGGCGAGATCGTGCTGGTTAATGCGGGTCGCCATGATGCGCCGGTTCGTCTGTCGCTTGAGGTGCGATCCTACGCGGAATCGCGCCGGGTTGCGCTGCTGTTCGATCGCCATCCGCTGGAAGAACGGCTCGTCGAACCGGGAGGTTCACGCCTGTCAATCCGCCTGATCCTGCCGCCTGGCGAGCACCGTGTGCGGTTGCGCGCGGATGCGACGCCGGATCCGGCGCTTCCAGCGCGATTGATCAGCATTGTGGTGTCCGATGCTCGTGTACAGGCGATTGAGCAACAGTCCTGATCATGATTCGCTCACTGGAACAATCGCGTTTTGCTGACACAACCGCAGGATTGCCCCGCCGGGCGAGGTTCGCCGTCTACGGTGAAATCCTGTTCCTTGCGATTCTTGTTGCGCTCTGTGCGGCATACCTGATGATCGTGCAACAAACCCCGGTCCGGTACACGCTTGATGCGGCGCGCGACAGGCTCGATGGCAGCGGTTGGTACGGGATCGAGCAGCATGGTCTGGCGACCTATCGCTGGTCGGCTGGCAGCGCCGAAGTGCGCCTGCCGCTCCGCCACAACAGCGGGCGCACCTACCTTGCGACTCTGACTGCACAATCGCTCCATCCGGAGGGACCGCAGCCAATCAGATTCTTTCTCAACGATCAATTGCTTGCAGACATCGCTCCAGACCGTGAAGCGCGCACCTACCATCTTCTTCTGGCGCCAGCCCAGGGGGATGCAGGGATGCGTTTCGGGTTTGCCACGCGCCCATTCCGCCCTGCCGACGACAACCGCGACCTGGGGTTGCTGGTGAGTCATCTGGTCATTCAGTCGATCCCGGCGCCTGACTGGACGCTGGCGCTCGGCGCTCCGGCAGGCGTCTTGCTCCTGTGGGGAAGCATTCGCTGGCGTGCTGCGCGCTGGCCCACGCTGGCGATTGTCACCATCCACGCACTTGCATTGATGACCGCTTTTGCGCTCTATCGCCCGACGGCGCTGCCGTTTATCTGGTTCGCTTTCCCCTCTCTGGCGGCTGCGGCGTTGAGCGTCTTCGTCGCGCAGGCGGCGCCAGCTCGCATCGGGTTGGCGGCGCTGGCGGCGTTGGTTGGCTATAGCGGCGTCATCTGGCCGCTGGCGTTCACCGATGACGCCTTTATTTCATTTCAGTATGCGCGCAACCTGGTTGCCGGGCACGGACTGGTCTTCAATCCTGGCGAGCGGGTTGAGGGATATACCAATTTTCTCTGGACGATGCTTGCGGCGTTGACTATCTGGTTGGGGGGCGATCCGGTCTTCTGGGGATACGCTGTGGGTATTG
Organism: Roseiflexus sp.; assembly: GCA_034436075.1. GTDB lineage: Bacteria > Chloroflexota > Chloroflexia > Chloroflexales > Roseiflexaceae > Roseiflexus. Next base: position 4,990 of record DAOTWI010000392.1, on the reverse strand, counting down.
TCATCGGTCTGGCGATTGTTCTGGCTTCCTACCGCGTGGCAGCATCGCTGGTCGGTCCGGGTTGGGGGCTTGCTGCTGCATTCCTGGCGGCGAGCAGCCAGAGTCTGCTGGTCTACACGACACGCGGCGCCGGGATGGAAACCGGGTTCTTCGCGCTGCTTATTCTGTTGGGCGGCGGCGTGTACCTGTCGGCGTATCGAACCCGGCGCTCACAGCGGTATATCTTCACCGGCGTTCTCTTCGCTCTGGCGGCGCTGACCCGACCAGAGGGGGTCATGGTGTTTGGGTTAACGGTTGGACACGCGCTGCTGGTGACGATGATCGGCGGATCGAACCCTGGCGAGTCGTTTCTCGCCAACGTGCGAACCGCCGTACGTTCAGCCTTGCCGCTGATCGGGTCGTTCCTGGCGCTGTACGCGCCGTACTTTGCCTGGCGCTGGCAGTATTACGGCGATCTGCTGCCTAACACGTTTTATGCGAAAACTGGCGGAGGAGTGCAGCAGTGGTTGCGCGGGCTGGATTACGCCGCCGATTTCGCGCTGGTTTTTGGCGGTCCGCTGCTGCTTCTCGCTGCGGCGGCGCCATTGGCGGCGTTTGCTGATCGTTCTTCGAGGAAACAGTGGCGCGCAGCGCTGACGACGCCTGCGGGATACCTGTGGTTGATCTGCGCTGTCTACACGGTCTACATTATCTCTGTCGGAGGCGATCATTTTCCTGGTGAGCGGTTCTTTGCGCCAATCATCCCATTGCTGGCGATCCTGATCGCAACCGGTCTCTCCGCCCTGACTCTGAGCGCCATTGCGCGGCGTGCGCCCCGGCTGGCGTATGCCACTGCGACGATTGCCGTGGCGATGGCGGCATGGTTGGGGTTGAACCGTGGCGATGCGCTGGAGCGGCGAGTGGTTGGAAACGATGAGAGCGTCTGGATATGGGTGGATCTTGGCATATGGCTCAACCGGCATACGCCGCCGGATGCCAGCGTTGCAGCGGCAGGGATTGGCGCGATTGCCTATTACTCACAGCGCGAAACGATTGACATGCACGGTTTGACCGACCGGCACATCGCCCGTGTAGCGGTGGAAAACATGGGCAGTGGCGCCGCAGGACACGAGAAGCGCGACCCGGAGTATGTGCTCAATGTTCGTAAGCCAACCTACATCCCGCGTTTTTGGGAAGACTATTTCGGCGGGGCGGCTGTTTTGCAGCAACAGTATGAACTGATCGCCATTCGCACGGATCGGGGGTATGATCTTCAACTCTGGCGGCGGTTGCCGCCAGCGCCTTGACAATCTCTGCCATCTTGTGACATAATCTAGCCGCCATCATTGCCAATGGCCCTGAGAAGGCTTGCATATGCGCTTCACGGTGGACTTCCTGGAGCCTCTCATTCGCTGCTATCCACCCGTTACGAGCAGTTCGTACATGCGCAGGGCATGTACCGTTTGCCGCCACCTTGCGAAAGGAGGGAGCGTTGTCTCGTCCTGATATGATGGTGTGACGAGCGATGCGCACAACCTATGAAACAATCACGTTCCTCGTTGATCATCGCAGCGCTCGCTGTGTTGATTCTGGCAATGGCGCTCGTGTTCAGCGCTCCAACACCGTCAGGGCAGGCGGAAATACAGGACGCATTGATCCTGCCGACCGTTCCCCCTACCCCGACCGTTCCCCCTGCTCCTGCGGCACGCGCCGACGTTGCGGCGCCACAGTCAGGAGCGACCCTGGCAACCGCATCGTTTGACGGCGCAGACGCTCTGAATGGATGGCAGATCGTCGATCTTGAGGATGTGCTGCCAGAACGCCGGTCGCTCTGGGTCGTCGTTGATGGACGCCTGCGCCAGGATCGGACCGTTCCGCCGCTCCGCGATCCGAGCATCCACGAAACGGCGGCGCTGACCGGCGACGCAGCCTGGAGCGATTACACGATCAGCGCCAGTTTCTACGATCAGGATAATGCCAATGTGGGGCTGATTGCGCGCTACCAGAACGGATCGTACTACCGCTATCGGATCATTCGGAATGGGTATGAGGAGCGCCCCAAGCACCTGATTGAGCGCGTCTCCAACGGGACGGTCACGACGCTGGCGAGCCTCGATGCGCCAGGGTATGAGCCGCGCCAGTGGAACACGATCATGTTCAGCGTCAGCGGCGATCAGTTGCGCGCATTCTTCAATGGCGAGCTGACGATTGAGACCCGCGATGCGCAGCTGGCGTCCGGTTCCGCCGGGTTGTACACGCGCGCTATTGGCGGCATGCTGTTCGATCATGTGACGATTACCAGCCCGTAGCGGATAGGCGACCATCCTGGCGCTGGAACGGCATATGTCCGCCAGTCGGACGTGCTGTTCGGGCACGGCGCGAGGGATGGCGACATGATGAGGGATGTTATGAATCGTATGCTGTTGGCGCTGACGATCCTGGTACTGACCGTCGGCGCATGGGCGGCGCCCGGAGCGCAGCGACGCGCATTGGCGCAGGCGCCAGCGATTGACTTCATTGGTCAAACGACGGTTCCTGAGTCGGGGAACATTAAATATCCGCAAATCTTCGGGAAAGGCGATGCCATTCATCTTGCCGGCAGCGGCGGGCGCGGCGATGATAACTTTACCCGCTACTGGCGCAAACCGGCGGATGGCACGCTGAACTTCGCCAATCCGGTGACCCTTGGTCCGGCGCGCGGATCGCCGGCGTATGCAACGTCTGATGTGACGGTTGCGCCAAACGGCCGGGTCTATGCCGTTGGGAACGATACCGGCAGCGAATCCATCTTTCTCTGGAGTTCGAGCGATGGAACCTCGTGGAATCCAGACGATCGCAAGACCGTCATTCGCGGCGGCGGGTTCCGCGTCTACCCGCATGTGGCGGCGTCCAACAATCGCCTGTGGGTCGTCTGGAATCAGGATGGACGCTATCGGTATCGCACAACGGAAGATATAACCGGCGGCGGAGGCTGGACTGGAACAAGGCTCGTTTCTGATCGTGAGTCCTTTGGTCATCCATCGGCGGCGGTCTCGCCCGATGGAAGCCGGATGGCGGTCGCCTATGCCGTCTCGGACGGCGATATTTATGTCGGCATCTGGAATGGATCGGGGTTCACCGAACGTCGGATTCTGGACAATCAATTCTATCTCGCTGATCCGACCATCGCCTTCGGTCCTGACAACCGCATCTGGGTCGCCTGGCGCGCCGTTGAGGACCGGCTCTACTTTACGCGCGAGAATGATCAGGGGAATTTCCCGGTGTCGCAATTCGACCGAGCGGGGTCATACGGGACGGTGTCGATCAGCGTCGATCCGCAGGGTCAGGCGCATATCTTCTGGGTTGGCAATCGCGGCGATGGCTGGAAGATCTACTATGCGCGTCAGGGGACTGATGGGACGCTGGGATTTCGCATTGTCGATCCGGGCGCCTTCGTCGTCAATGGCATGGGCGCCGTGACCGTCACCGATTTCGCCTATGGGCACGGGGTGACCGAGTACTTCGTCGGCAGCGGTCTGGTGACGCGCTACTACCTGTTCCGTTCTCAGGGGGGCAACTGTCTTGCACAGACCATCACGATTGGCAATGCGATTCCTGGCACAAATCCGCCGGTCGTACGCGATCCAACAGTCGTTGGGACGATTGCACACTCAACAGGATGCACGCCCGCCGAACAGCGGGTGGCCTTGAATGCACAGGACACGAACGCGCCAGCGGCGCCATGGACAGGCGCGTACAATGTGCCAATCACCAACCTTGAGCAGTGTACGCAGACGGTCAATGTCCAGCTGCGCGCCAATAACCGCAGCCAGTTTGATCCGCAGTGGCGCAGCGTCACCTTCATCGCCGATCCGTCGGCCGCAGGGACGCCGGTCGATGCAGCGGTTGATGTCATGAACCCGAAGATGTTCGGCGTCATTCCGCCGACCTTCTCTCCGGTCGCGCCAGCAGGCGATCTGTTCAGTGAAGGCGCATCGGCGGGCGATCCGGGGTATACGCGCATCAACCAGATGCATCTGCGCATCGCCGATATTGGTGATTGCACCGGATTGACGGCGTACAATGTGCTGTATGATAATAATGCATTGTTCCAGAACGGCGTCATTACCGGGACGTTCGCCAGCAATCTGGCGCTTCCGCCACAGGCGCCAAATACCGCCCTTGCGGTAGGCGAAACGCTCTTCCGAATCCAGGTGTTCGACCGCGCCGGAAACTCGTTCACCCTGCCGCGCCGTATAGTCTATGATCCTCCAGGGGATAGCGGCGAAGGGCGGCCGGTGATGGATCTCAGCCAGACCAACATCGCAACCGATACGAACACGCTGACGATCCTGCGCGAACTGATTATCAATACGATTGTCGTGACCGATAATCTCTACGTGCGTGGTTTCTCGGTTCCGACACGCGGCTATACGAACAATCAGACCCCGCCGAATACTGCCGATCAGACCAAACAGTTCTGGGGGCTTTGGATCGCCGTCGAGTATTTGGGGAAGGGATCGAATGCGGTCACAGCGTATCCGCCCCTGCCCACTGGCGGATTGACGTTCGCCAACCTGCGCTGGCAGCCGGTTGAGGTTCCGAATGCCGCCGCTGGCGCTCGGGTGCGGTTCAATCTGTTCGATGGCGTGCTGGATCGCACGGCGACGTCGCCGACGAATGGGTTCGGACCAGACCTGACGAAGGATGGCACATACCGGGTCTACGTGAAAGCGCTCGATGGCGCGGGCAATGCCAGCGCAGCAACCTATGTCACGACCCTGAGATTAGATCCGGGGTATGAGGTGGTGACGATCCGCTTGCCGATTATCAAGCGCTAGGGGCACGGCGGCGCCGATTTGGTTGCCGATGATCAGGCGCCAGGGGCACGGCGGCGCCGATCCGGTTGCCGAGTAGCAGGCGTAGGGGCACGGCGGCGCCGTGCCCGTGCCAGGGTACGGGGTGCAGTCCGAGGCAATGCGGCGCCGTGCCCGTACCAGGGTTCAGGCGCGGCAGGTTGGAGACGTGGGGG
>DAOTWI010000391.1:0-3587 GCA_034436075.1 Roseiflexus sp. | reverse complement strand
CGGTGCATTGCCGCCCGGCGACGGTGCAATGCACCGTCGCTACGGGGGATTCCTCTCGCCTCTCGTCTCTCGCCATCGCTAAAACCGCATAGAAATGTGATCTCCCACCGTCGGGCATCACGTATGCTGAAAACAACCAGCGATGGGGATGCATGCCATGAACGACGCTCATACCCGCTACATCATTCGTATCGAACGGGAACTCGGACCCGGCATTGCCGCCCTGTTCCCAGAGTTCACTATGACCCACGACTGCGGCACAACCGTGATGTGCGGCGCACTGCCGGATCAGGCGGCGCTTCACGGCGTGCTGGTGCGCATCCGCGATCTAGGGTTGACGCTGATTGCTCTTACGCGCGAAAACGACCAATCTGAGCGGTGAATGTTGACCGTTCAACGTTGAACATTCAACGGAATAACCTCTCGCGCAAATGGCGGCGCATCGATATCCGGCGTCTCGTCGAACTCGCGCGCCGCCAGATGCCCGGCGAAGACCGCCTGCGCGATAATGTGCGGCGCTTCGGCGTCGCCGATGACCTGCAGGGTGCGAAGGCGACCTGAGACGTGCGCAGGCGCCAGGTCAGTCGCCAGTTCGTCGCGCGGCGTGCGATCGGCGACGATCACCACTGCATCACACGCCAGGTCATGCTCGCGGTTTGCAGCAATGTCGTACACAGTGACGGCGCGGGGATGAATGGCGCTGAGCGCACTGCGCGTATGGATGGCAACGCCAAGGTCGCGCAGACGGCGCTCGATGCGCCCCTGTTCAAGCGTAAACTGCGACCAATGCGACACCAGCGGCGCTGGCGTGCACAGAGCGACGCTGCATCCCCGGCGCACCAGCAATTCCGCCAGCACACCCCCCATGTAGTAGTGATCGTCATCGTAGATCGCAACGCAACCTGATGGCAAGCGCCCGTCCATAAGGTCATCGGGGGTGAACACGTGCGGCAGATCGCATCCAGGGATGGAATGATGCACAGTGCGCCCGACGCCGTCGCGTCGCCAGACGGCGCCGGTGGCGATGATCACGTGCTCATACCCGCTCTCCAGAACATCGGCGGCGGTCATCGGGTTCCCCGGCAGCAGTTGAACATTCGGCATGTGGGAAATCTGCGTCAGGCGCCAATCAATCACGCGTCGCCATTCGCTCAATCCGGGCAGCCGCGCCTCACGCGCCACCCGACCGCCCGGTTCGCGCCGCGCCTCGACCAGCATCACCCGATAGCCGCGCTGACCGAGCGCCCTGGCGCACTCCAACCCGGCTGGACCGGCGCCAACAATCAGGATGTCTGCATCGCTGCGCTTTGGGGCAATCGTCTCGGGATGCCATCCGCGCCGCCATTCCTCTCCCATCGCCGGATTCTGGGTGCAGCGGATCGGCACACACTTATTGTCGCTGGAGACGCAAATGTTGCACCCGATGCACTCACGAATGTCCTCGATGCGCCCTTCCCGAATCTTGCGCGGCAGGAAGGGATCAGCAATCGACGGGCGCGCCGCGCCAATGAAGTCGAGAATGCCGCGCCGCACCGCCGAAACCATCGACTCCGGCGAGGTGTAGCGCCCCACGCCAACCACCGGTTTGCTCGTCAATTGTTTGACGAAGGCGATATACGGCTCCTGGAACCCTTCCTTCTCGAAGCGCGATGACGCCGAGTCGTGGCTCCAGTCGGAAATGTTGACATCCCACAGATCGGGGAGTTCCGCCAGCATCGCCACGATCTCATACGCTTCGCCCTTGCTGGTGAGACCTTCATCGCCGAGCAGTTCATCGACCGCCAGGCGCACCGCAACCGCGCAGCGGTCGCCGACGGCATCTTTCGTTTCTTCGATCAACTCGCGGAAGAGGCGCACACGGTTGGCGAGACTGCCACCATACTCATCGGTGCGGTCATTGAAGCGGCGAAGTAGAAAGTGCATCGCCAGGCTCAAGCCATGCCCGGCGTAGCAGTAGATGATATCGAAGCCGGCGCGTTTCGCGCGCAGCGCCGCATTCCGATGCCAGCGGCGCAGGTTCCGAATATCCTCGCGGTCCATCCGGCGGCACTGCCCCGGCTCGAAGCCTGTGCCCCCCATCAATCCAATCGAGCGCGGACCGAGCGACGTGGCGCGGGAGTAGTAGTTGAGCGCATCATGGCCGTTATGGGTCAGTTCGATCCCGGCGAGCGCGCCATGGCGGTGCACCGCTTCCGCCATCAACGCCAGCGCCGGGATGTCATCGTCGCTCCACAACCGCCCCTCGAAGAACGGCGCCAGATCACTCGAATGATGGATCTCGACCTCTTCGGTGCAAACGACGCCCCACCCGCCTTCGGCTTTGACGCGGCGCATCTCCGCCAGCGCGCGCGGCATGCGGTACCCCATGCCGTTGCAGTGCGGAACCTGGTAGAACCGGTTCGGCGCGGTCACCGGTCCGATCTGCACCGGTTCGAAGAGAATGTCGTACATAGGAGTATGGCTTGTCATAGAACACGGATACACGCGGATCGAGACGGATTTGGATGGATCAGTTCTTATAGGACGATCAACGAAAACCTGGACAATCACGCCTGCATCTGTGGCGCGGTTGGCGTTGGCTTCGACAGGCTCAGCCAACGCCGATCACGCGGATTGTCCAATATCTGGTTGATCTTCCTATTAGTTCTCAGTTCTTGGTTCCCGGTTCTCAGTTCTCGGTTCTCAGTTCTCAGTTCTTGGTTCCCGGTTCTCAGTTCTCACTCCTCACCACCGCCAGCGCCAGCCCATCGTGCCCCTTGCTCCCGACCATCTGGAGGATCGTCGCCGTCACACGCGGGTCGGCGGCAAGCATCTCGTTGAAGCGGCGCACCCCCTGCAACCCGGCATCGTCGCCTGCGGCGTTCAGCACCTCGCCGCCACGGATGACGTTATCGACGACGATCATGGCGCCGGGGCGCGCCAGGCGCACCGCCCAATCGAAATAGGTCGTCAGATTGATCTTGTCGGCGTCGATAAAGATCAGGTCGAATGATCCTGCGCCTTCTTCAGCAAGCCGCGGCAGGGTTTCCAGCGCGGCGCCCAGGCGCACCTCCACCCGGTCGGCAAGACCGGCACGCGCGATGTTGGCGCGCGCCACGTCAGCATGCTTTGGATCGAACTCCAGCGTGATCAGTTTTCCACCGGCAGGTAGCGCGCGCGCCATCCAGATTGCGCTGTACCCCGCCAGCGTCCCGATCTCCAGAATGTTCTGCGCATTGCACGCCAGCGCCAGAACGTGCAGCAACCGCCCCTGAACCGGCGAGACGTTGATCTGTGGCATTCCGGCGTCGTGCGTGGCGTGCAGCGCCGCATCGAGCGCCGGATCGGACGGAAACAGACCGGCGATATAGTCATCGACGGCAGCCCATTGATGATACATTATATCCTCCTGATGAGGCGATTAACCAGACGTTGAACTCTTTTTTGCCTCACGCCTCATTCACACAAAGGCACAGAGACGCAAAGGGCATCCATGGGAGGCGCTCCTGCCATCCGTGTTGGGCGCCCACAGGGGGGCGCCCCTCCACCGGCGATACCGCGGGTGGGCGCCCACAGGGGGCGCCCCTCCACCGGCGATACCGCGGGTG
>DAOTWI010000390.1:0-2196 GCA_034436075.1 Roseiflexus sp. | reverse complement strand
CAGTTCTCAGTTCTCAGTTCTCAGTTCTCAGTTCTCAGTTCTCAGTTCTCAGTTCTCAGTTCTCAGTTCTTCACATGTCTGATATGTCCCCCATACTCATCCGTTACCTGGCGCCGCTGCTCTACGCCCTGGCGCTCTGGTGGGTTTCGACTGCCGTTATCATTCTGCTCTATCGCCTGCCGCAGCGCACCTATCGCCTGAGTTTCGCGGCTATCACCCTGGTTGCGCTCGCATCACTCGCTGGCGTGTGGCTGGCGCGGGATGATACCGGCATGGGGGGGGCGTATCTGGGGTTTACCTGCGGGACGCTGGTGTGGGGATGGCAACTCGCCGGGTTCTATATGGGATTTGTGACCGGGCTGCGCGAGGAGCCGTTCGTCTGGCATCCGAGCGATATCGTGCGTTTTGGGCAGGCGGTGAACGCAAGCCTGCACCACGAGGTCGCGGCGCTCGCAGGCGTCGGGATTCTGGCGGCGTTCAGTTGGGGTGCGCCGAATATGCTGGGGTTGTGGACGTATCTGCTGCTCTGGCTTATGCACCTGGCTGCCAAGATCAACATCTTTCTGGGGGCGCGCAATTTTCACGCCGGGCTGCTGCCGGATCACCTCCGTCATCTTGGGGTCTTTTTTCGCTATCGCCCGATGAACCTGTTCTTCCCTCTTTCGGTAACCGGCGCCCTCGTGATGGCGACCTTGCTCTGGCGGTGGGCGTTGCATTCGGATGCAACCGACTATCAGGCGGTCGCGGGAACGCTGCTTGGTTTCCTCACGCTGCTTGGCTTGCTCGAAATCTGGTTGCTCATGACCCCGCCGGTGGGCAAGGCATGGGGAGAGCGCCGGGCGGATGCCGGGTAGCGCCTCACCAGTAATGGACCAGCGGCACGTCGGTCATGCTCAGCAATCCGGGTTCTGCTCTGCGCATGCTGGCAATGGCATTGACCGCAATGGCAGCGGTCGCAATGTCGCCGTGAATGCCGCCTTCAATGGTCATCCGAAGCGGCGGGTCGCCATCAATCTCCACCGTGTCCTGCGGGTCTGGCGCGCCAACATACATGCGCAGGTCGAGCGTAATAACCTCGCGCTCGCCAATGTAGCCGCGCGCAATCTGATGTACGCCGGCAACCTGCCCCGCTTCCACCGCAACGTGCTCTGTCACTACGGCGCGCTCAGCAAGGATTGGCATAATCGTGTCGTCTCCGGCGTCGAGCCGCCATCCAAGGGCGGCAGCAATCATGTGCAACGATTCAGGCAGCCCGACATGACGCACTGCGCCTTCGTGCACACGCTGCGCGAACTCGTCCGGCGTCAACCCGGCGCCGATCTTGCGCTGCAAGGGACCGCGCCGCTGCGCAGCATCGACGATACGCAATACGCGAATGGCGCGCACCTCGGCGCATGCCGCTGTCAGCATGACCGGCAGCGCATCCATCGCATAGCCAGGGTTGACTCCTGTGCCAAGCAGCGTCACGCCAGCCGCGCGCGCAGCGGCGTCGAGGTCTGCTGCAAGTTGTGGCTGTGCACTCCACGGGTAGGCAAGTTCCTCACACGTCGAAATGACATCCGTCCCAGCGGCGATGCATTCCCGAAGTTGCGGCGCCACAGCGGCGAGCGACGACTGTGTGGCATGCAACACAACATCAGGGTGCACGCGCTTCAATGTTTCGGCTGCGTCGGCGTTGACTGCAATGCCCATTGGGTTGCGCCCCAACAGTTCGCCAAGGTCGCGTCCGGCTTTCTGCGGATCGACATCGATCGCGCCGACCACCTGAATGCCAGAACGCAGACATGCCAGTCGGGCGATGCCCATGCCAATAGGACCAAGTCCGTAACAAACGACGCGAGTCGTCATGCTTTTTTCCTTACAGATCGATACAGGTCGTGCTATAATAGCGCGCCGTCAGAAGAAATGTCAATTTCTTATGAACATTCCGACCATCCTGATCGTTGATGACGATGTGGTGTTGCTGGCGCGGCTGGCGACGCAACTGAAAGAAGCGGGCTACGAGACATTCCAGGCGACCAGCGTGCGGCAGGCGGAACAGGCGCTTGCCATCGCAACGGTCGATCTGGCGCTTCTGGAGCCTGCTGTTGATCGTCGCGCCGGATGGGAGTTCCTGCCGCGTCTGGCAAAGCGTGCGCCAACCATCGTGATGAGCGGCGACAGTCTCGAAGAAGACATCGTTCGCGGATTTGACGC
>DAOTWI010000389.1:0-4378 GCA_034436075.1 Roseiflexus sp. | reverse complement strand
ATGGAGTTTGAGAAAATAATCCGGTATCGCCCAATGGAGCCCGCGAAGGCGGGCTTCGCAGCAGGAGCCCGCGACTTATGGAGTTTGAGAACATAATCCAGTATCGCCACGTCCAGCCCACGCAGGCGGGCTTCGCTTCCCGTAGCCCGCGACTTATGAAGTTTGAGAAAATAATCCGGTATCGCCCAATGGAGCCCGCGAAGGCGGGCTTCGCAGCAGGAGCCCGCGGCTTCAGCCGCCGGGCTACGAGGCGGATAGCGGAATATTTAATTCAGACCCCATCAGCCGTCGGGCACAAGGCGAATGTCGGATTATGTTGTGAATGCTCATTAGTCCGCAGCTCAAAGGATGCGTAGCGTGATAGAGATGGTATACCCGACTCCATTAGCCCATAGCTCTTGAGACGTGAGCGTGCCATGACAACGACACTCAACGGACACAATTCTGCCATTGACGAACTGGAGCAACTTGCGTCGCGGATCGACCAGGCAGCGGCGGCGGTGAACAAACTGGATGAGCAGGCGCGCGACGCCGCGCTCGAACTGCAACACGCCGTCGAAGCCTTCCACAAAGAGGCGCTTACCCGCCTGGTACGCCGTCTCAAGGATGATCCGCGCGGCAAGGAACTGCTCTTTGAGATGGTGGACAACCCGATCATCTACGCGCTCTTTGCCCGCCACGAGATCGTGCGCCCGAACATCGTTGTGCGCGTCGCGCGCATCCTCGACGCAGCGCGCCCCTACATCCGCTCGCACGGCGGCGATGTCGAACTCGTCGAAGTGCGCGACAACGTCGTCTACGTCCGGCTGCACGGCAGTTGCAACGGGTGCTCGCTCTCGGCGGTGACGCTGCGCAACGAAATCGAAGCCGCGTTGCGCGCCAACGTTCCCGAAATCAGCGGGGTGCAGGTTGTCGCCGCCGAAGCGGTTCCGGCGCTGATCATGCCCGAAAGCATTGGCGTGCGCGACCATCTCGCCGGATGGATCGCCGGTCCGCTGGCAAGCGATGTGCCTCCCGGCGCAATGCGACGCATGGCAACCGATCAGGCGGATATTCTGATCATTAATCTCGATGGCCGGTTGAGCGCCTTTCGCAACGCCTGTGCGCACCAGGGACTGCCGCTCGATGGCGGGTTGCTTGACCCGGAGAGCGGCACGCTCACCTGCCCGTGGCATGGCTTCTGCTACGATGCTGGCAGCGGCGAATGCCTGACCGCGCCGCAGGCGCAACTGGAGCCATTTCCGCTACGCATCGAACAGGGACGCATCTGGGTGCGCCCGGCGCAGGGATAGGAGGAAACCGATGGCGCGCCCCCTCGTCTGGATCGGCGCCCACTCGCCGGGTGCGCTGACGCTCCCTCCCGCCAACCCGACGCCGTCGCACCTGTACGCGCCGCGCGGCGTCTATCTCGATGCGCAGCGTCTGATCGTCGCCGACTCTGGCAACCATCGCGTGCTCATCTGGCACAGCGTTCCCGGCAGCGATGGGCAACCGGCTGATGTCGTTCTGAGTCAACCCGATTTCCACAGCGAAGGACCGCAGGCTGCCGGTCGCGGTCCACAGCATGGGATGCACCTGCCAACCGGCGTGATCGTGATCGAAGGGCGGTTGTATGTCGCCGACTCATGGAACCATCGCATTCTGGTGTGGAATCGCATTCCTGAGACATCGAGCGTTCCGCCGGACGGCGTCATCGGGCAGGCGGACCTGGATGGAAGCGAACCGAACCGTGGCGGCGACGTCACCGGAAGCGGCTTCTACTGGCCCTATGGCATCGGGTGGGTCGCCGGTCGTTTCTACGTCGCCGATACCGGCAATCGCCGCGTTCTCGGCTGGAACGGCATCCCTGAAGATCGACAGCCGCCTGACCTGGTGCTTGGTCAGAACGACGAGTACAGCCATGCCGAAAATCGCGGCGATGCGCCGTCGGCGTGTTCCTTCCGCTGGCCCCACGCGATTGCTGGCGACCATACAACCCTGTACGTCGCCGATGCTGGCAATCACCGCGTGCTCGGCTGGACGCCTATTCCCGCGCGCGACGCGCTGGCGTGCCTGGTGCTCGGGCAGCGCGACTTTCAGAGCGCATGGGAGATGCCGCATACGCCGCCAGGTCCGTCCGCGCTCCGGTTTCCGTATGCGGTCGTGTGCGAATCCGGCAGGCTGATCGTCGCCGACACCGCCAACAATCGGGTGTTGGTGTGGCATTCCTTGCCGCGCGAAGGCGCATTCCTGCCGGCTGGCGCCGTCATCGGGCAGCCGGATTTCGCAGGCAACGGCGAAAATCGCTGGCAGGCGGTCGAACGCGACACCCTCTGCTGGCCCTATGGCATCTCCTGTTGCAACGACCGGCTGGCGATTGCCGATTCGGGCAATAATCGTGTTATCATATGGAATATCAACGACTGACATCTTTCTCCGCCCCTGATTCTTTTTTCTCGGACATGTCCTTTGAACGTCTGGCATGTCGTCTTTTTCGACGCACGCATAGAGCAGGGATGGTTAGTGGAATCGCCGGATCGATAAGCCCGGCGACCGCACAGCAGCGATACGCAACCGCATAATCCGAATCGATAACGTGGGAAAGGGTAGGGTGAGCGCCATGTGTCTCGGCATTCCTGGTCAGGTCAGAGAAATCTATGAAATGAATGGCATTCGTATGGGCAAAGTCGATTTCAACGGCATTGTCAAGGATGTCTGCCTGGCGTACCTGCCCGACATCACCGTTGGCGACTACACGATTGTGCATGTTGGGTTTGCGATTACGCGCCTCGACGAGCAGTCGGCGCTGGAGACGCTGGCGCTGTTCCAGAGCATCGGCTTGCTCGACGAAGAGTTGCGCCCTGATGCGGCGGAGGAGACAGCATTATGAAGTACCTGGACGAATATCGCGACCCGGAGTTGGCACAGCGGCTCTTTGCTGAAATTCGTCGCATTACGACGCGCCCATGGGCGATTATGGAAGTCTGCGGCGGGCAGACGCACTCGATCATTCGCAACGGAGTCGATCAACTGCTTCCGCCGGAAATCGAACTCATCCACGGTCCTGGCTGTCCGGTGTGCGTGACGCCATTGGAAATTATCGATAAAGCCCTGGCAATCGCTTCCCGCCCCAACGTTGTCTTCTGCTCATTCGGCGATATGCTGCGCGTGCCTGGCAGCGCGAAAGACCTGTTCCGCATCAAGAGCGAAGGCGGTGATGTGCGCGTGGTCTATTCGCCGCTCGACGCAGTGCGCCTGGCGCAGCAGCACCCCGAGCGCGAGGTGGTCTTCTTCGGCATCGGCTTCGAGACGACGGCGCCTGCCAATGCCATGGCGGTGTTGCAGGCGCATCGCCTGGGGTTGCGCAACTTCTCGATGCTCGTGTCGCACGTCCTGGTGCCGCCAGCCATCTCCGCCATCATGGAGTCGCCGACGAACCGCGTGCAGGGGTTTCTGGCAGCCGGGCATGTGTGCAGCGTCATGGGCACCTGGCAGTACCAGCCGTTGGTCGAGCGGCACCGCGTGCCGATTGTGGTCACCGGGTTCGAGCCACTCGATGTGCTCGAAGGAATCCGTCGCATCATTCTGCAACTGGAAGCGGGGCGCGCCGAACTCGACAACGCCTACGAGCGCGCCGTGCGCTCGGAGGGGAACGTCGCCGCGCAGCAGGTGCTGTCCGAAGTCTTCGAGACGACCGACCGGGCGTGGCGCGGCATTGGTGTCATTCCGCAGAGCGGATGGCGCCTGCGCGACGCCTATCGCGCCTATGACGCCGAGGCGCGCTTCGCGGTCGGCGACATTCAGACGCGCGAGTCGCCGATCTGCCGCAGTGGTGAGGTGCTCCAGGGTATGCTCAAGCCCAATCAGTGCCCGGCGTTCGGAAAGGAATGCACCCCGCGCACCCCGCTGGGCGCCACCATGGTGTCGAGCGAAGGCGCCTGCGCCGCGTACTATCAGTACGGACGGTTCATCAAGGCTGAAGAGGTGGGGGTCGCACGATGAGCGAAGGGCTGAATTTCGAGGGATGGTCCTGCCCGCTGCCGTTGCGCGATCACCCGAACATCGTCATGGGGCACGGCGGCGGCGGCAAACTCTCGGCAGAACTGGTCGAGCACCTGTTTCTGCCCGCATTCGCCGAAGCGAGCGCGGTCGATCTGGGCGACGCGGCGCTGGTGGCGATTGGCGGGGCGCGGCTGGCATTCTCGACCGACTCGTTCGTTGTGCGGCCCCTGTTCTTCCCCGGCGGCAACATCGGCGAGCTGGCAGTCAACGGCACGATCAACGACATTGCCATGCGCGGCGCGCAGCCGCTCGTTCTCAGCGCCGGGTTCATTCTGGAAGAGGGGATGCCGCTCGATCAACTCGCCGCGATTGCGCGCAGCATGGGCGCGGCTGCGCG
>DAOTWI010000388.1:0-3546 GCA_034436075.1 Roseiflexus sp. | reverse complement strand
GCCACTGCCTGCTGCTGCGCCGGGTTCAGCCCATCGAGGATTGTCGCGGCGTCGGTCATCACATCCTCGCATTACACCAGCGCACGCACGACGTCGATGCCGTTCAGCGCCATATGATGGAGGAACAGCACATGGTGCAGGTCGCCGTCGTGCGCTTTGATGCGCAGTTCCCGCGCGACCGATACCGGCGTATCGTAGGTGTCGACCGCATTGGCGGGCACGATCACGCGGCGCCGGATGCCGAAGGCATTCGCCTCCAGGCGCAGGTGCATCGCGCCCTGATACGTGCAGAGGTCGGTACAGTCGCCAACCACAATGAAACGGTCAACCTGCGGGCGCGCGCCGATCCAATCGCTCAGTCCGGTGCCGATCATCGAACTGATCGAATTTTTCGGAAAGACCGCAATCTCGTTGAAGAACGGCAGCGACGTCAATTCCTCCACTGCTTCGCTCTCGGCGCTGCCAGCGATGCAGTGCGGCGGGTACGCCTCAAACTCCGGCGTCTGCGGATCGTGCGCGTCCTGCGTCAGCGCAAAGTTGCGCACTCCCAGGGCATAGGCGCGCTCGAACAGATCGGCGACCGGGCGCGCAATACGCCCGACGCGCTCACTCGCCAGCGGACCGCTCTTGCAAAAGCCATTGATGACATCGATCGACAGCAACGCGACTCGTTCCGGCTCACCGGCGACAACATCCGCCAGCGGCATGTCGCGCAGCGAACCGAACCACTCGTCGAGATAGGTCAGGAAAGGACGGGCGTGATCAGCGAGGTTCATACGGGCAGGCATTGCTTCCTCCTTTGGGCGATGCACTCGTTTCATTCCAGATTGCGACACCTGTCGCAGCGCGAGCCGGTTCAGGCGCACGACCGTCAACCGCGTTCCTGCGACTCACCAGCATCAACACGCGCCTCGCGCCAGCGGAAAACGAACTGCCCATCGCCGCGATCCCGGCGGAAACGGTAGAGCCGGGTCGGGCGACCGCGCCCTTCGCGCAGCAGTCCGGTCTCTTCGAGTACGCCAGCATCTCTCATTTTACGATAGAAATTGCCTTTGTCCAATTTTTCGCCGAAAATCTGTTCGTAGATATGTTTCAGTTCCAGGATCGAGAAGACCTCCGGCAGCAGTTCGAACGCCAGCGTCGTATACTCCAGTTTCGAGCGCAGGCGCGCGAGCGCCGTCGCCAGAATGCGGTCATGGTCGAAGGCGAGCGGCGACGGTGCAGCGCGCACCGGGAACCAGCGCACATCGAGGCTCTCTTCCGAAACGCGCAGACGCTGCCGGTCGGCGCGAACCAGCGCAAAATAGACGACGCTGATCACACGGGTGCGCGGGTCGCGGTTCGGGTCGCCAAAGGTGTACAACTGCTCGATGTAGATGTCGCGCACGCCGGTTTCCTCTTCGAGTTCGCGGCGCGCCGCATCTTCGAGCGACTCGTTCATCTGCACGAAGCCGCCGGGGATCGCCCAGTACCCTTCGTAGGGCCAGCGCTTGCGGCGCACAAGCAGCACGTGGAGTTCGCGGTCGATCAGGGTGAAGATCACGACATCGACGGTGACGGAAGGGCGTTCATAGCGCGATGGATCGTAGGTTTCGGCGGTTTCTTCCAGATCGGTCATCACCGCACCTCAATCACGGGGGTGCGTGGTCCTGGCAGGTTGCCACGCACGTCCCGTCAATTAGTGTCATTACAACAATAAATATAGCGGCAGGCGGGCGATTTGTCAAGGCATACGACCCTGGGAGAAACATGTCCAGATGCGTCTGACAGATGCTCCGTGTGGTACAATAACAGCGTCGTCATCGTGTGTGAGTTGCACATGCCTACGGTGCTTATCATCGGTCCGTACCGCTTCTTCTTCGTTTCGCTGGATTATGGAGAGCCGCCACATATCCATATCCAGCGCGAGAAAAAGGTTGCGAAGTTTTGGTTAGATCCGGTTCAGTTGGAGAAGTCTGGCGGCTTTAAGTCCCAGGAACTCAGCAAACTCGGCAAACTTGTGCAAGAGCATCAGCACTATCTCCTGGAGCGCTGGCATGAATATTTTGGCAGTTGAGATCCGACAGGCGCGGGCGCAGGCAGTGCAGGTAACGGAAGATACGCTGGTGGTGGAACTTACTGATGGTCGGGTCATCAGTGCACCACTTGCCTGGTATCCTCGTTTGTGGTACGGCAATGAAAAAGAGCGTACCAATGTCGAACTGATCGGTGACGGGGAGTACCTTCACTGGCCCGATCTGGATGAGGATTTGAGCATATGCGGCATCCTGGCGGGGCGCCGGTCGGGCGAACACCCTGAGTCGCTCAAAACGTGGTTAGCCAACCGGGAGAAATGCAAGGCGGAGCCGGCGTAGTTTCGTGTTTTATTGGCGCGTTGTATCTTATAGGAAGATCAACCAAAACTCAGACAATCGAGCCTGCACCTGTGGAGCGGCTGGCGTTGGCTGAGCTTGTCGAAGCCAACGCCGATCACGAGATTATTCAATCTCTGGTTTATCTTCCCATTATATCATGACAACTGGACGCACGTGACGCCAGATAATCCACGCGCCTCCTGAGAACGTCTCCTTTCTGACGTCAGGCGCGCCTGATTCGGTTCTTTATCAGACGAGGTTCATGTGCTGACACCCGGAACATCTCTGCAAGATCGCTATCGTATCGAGCGGCTTCTCGACCGCAGCCCGCTGGGCGATCTCTACCTGGCGCGCGACCAGCGCACAAAGCAGCCGGTTGATGTCAAAGCCATCACCCGCACCGAGCCGGATGTTGACACTCTGTTTGCTCGCGAAGCTGCGGCGCTTGCCTCATTGCGCCATCCGGCGCTCCCCGCCGTCGTCGATATGTTCGCCGCGCCACTCGGACGCTTCATCGTCTTCGACCATATTCCAGGGCTGACGCTGGAAGATATTCGTGTACGACCCCTCCACGGACGGCTCGACGCCGATCCCGCGATCCGGCTTGTGCAGCCTGTGATCGATGCCCTCGATCAGATGCACCGCCATCCGGCGCGCCTCGCGCATCGCGATGTGCGCCCGGCAAACATTCGGGTCACGTCCGCCGGACAGGTCTACCTCACCAATCCTGGCGTCGCCGGACGATCCGGCGCCCCTTTTGCCGGGAATGATCTGCACGCCGATCTGTACGGCATTGGCGCAACGTTCTACACGCTCCTGTCCGGCATCACGCCGCCGCTTCCCGCTGAAAGGCGCCAGCGCGATACGTTGCGCCAGGTGAACCAGATCCGCCCCGATCTCCCGCCCGAACTGGCGCAGGTCATTCACCGGTTGCTGTCGCTCGACGCAGCGCAACAGTACGCTTCCGTCGCCGACGCGAATCGGGCGATTACCGAGGCGGCGCCCGATGTGGTTTGCCCGCGTTGCTCGAAACCCAACCGCGCCAGCGCACGATTCTGCCGCTCGTGCGGCGCCCCTCTGCCAGCCTCCGATCCGCGCAGTGCGATTCGCGCGTTCATCGAGCGGCTTCCGTCACAACCGGTCACACCATCCTCCGGCGACACAGCAGCGGCTGTGTTCGATTTCCCCCCTT
>DAOTWI010000387.1:0-4428 GCA_034436075.1 Roseiflexus sp. | reverse complement strand
CCTGCCGCCCGCCCTGGCTGGCTGTGGCCCCTGCTTGGCGTCGTGGTTCTGGCGCTGGCGGCGGTCGGCGGCTTCTTCGCCTTCGGCTTCGGCGGAACGCCTCAACCGCCAGCGCAGGTGACACCGGGCGGCGCTCTCGCCGTCGATACGACCAACCTGCCTACAATGACGCCGCTCCCAACAGCCGCACCGCTGGATAATGAGCAACTGTTGCAAACCGCGGTTGTGCTGCAAACGGCGGAGTCGGAACGGCGCACGGCGGAAGTGGCGACCGCGCGCGCCATTGTCAATCAGGTCGATAGCGCCAATACGCAGACAGCGATTGCGCTTCAGCCTTCGCCAACCGCGCTGCCGCCAACAGAGACGCTGGCGCCGACCGATACGCCGGCGCCGACTGATACGCCGCGCCCGACCAATACGCCCCGTCCCACCAATACGCCGCGCCCGACCAATACGCCTGATCCCAATCCGCCTGCGCCGACGTCGACGCCAGTCCCCTCCGGTCCCACAACCGCCCCTGCCGGTCCGACCGGAGTTGTGGTTGGCATTGGCGGCAGCGGCGACCTTTTCCGCGGTTCTGCAAGGCGCGGGACGATTGATCCGGCGAATAGCGAGGGCGGGTCGTGCATCCAGGGGCGTGTGACCCAGGCAAACGGCGGTCTGTTCCAGAGTTTCTACGTCCAGGTGGACAATCGCGGCAGGACGATTCCTGCGAAACATTTCTACGACACCGGCAACTACCGCATCTGCGGGCTTGGTGAGGGCGAGTGGGGCATTGCCGTGTATGCGGTCAACAATAAGCCAACGACCCCGGCAGAACAGGCTGGGCATCAGGTGCGGGTGCGCCTGAGCGGGCAGCCTGGTGAAATATTCTATGTTGATTTCACTGCGCGTCAGGACCTCGCGGTTCCCACCGACGTTCCCACACCAACGCCTGAGCCGCCCACGCCGACGCCTGAATCCAGCCCGTATGACGGCGTATGGCGCGGCACGAACTCTGGCACGACAACAACAGGCAACTATCCGCCGGGGCGCTTCGAGATCGAGGTGCGCAATGGCGCTATCTACCGCGTCTCGGTTGACGGTCCGTCGTGTCCGTTCGAGACCTA
The DNA here is from genome assembly GCA_034436075.1 of Roseiflexus sp. Taxonomy (GTDB): domain Bacteria; phylum Chloroflexota; class Chloroflexia; order Chloroflexales; family Roseiflexaceae; genus Roseiflexus. The sequence goes on along the minus strand of DAOTWI010000387.1, from coordinate 3,319 downwards.
CCCGAACTTCCCGAACGGCATCCGCATCAACGGCAATGCCTTCGCGGTGAGCGGCAGCGTCTTCAATCCGATCACCGGCGGCAACCCGAACCACACCATCAGCGTGAGCGGGACGTTCGTCTCCGGGTCGCTGGCGAATGGATCGCTCACGGCGCAACTCGATGGCGTGCCGTGTGCGAATGCTACCTGGAGCGCGCGGAAGTAAGCGGACGCTTCAAAGACTCAACAGTCGGGCGTTATGACGAGTGCGCCGGCGCAATCTCTTGTGTAGAGAGATTGCGCCGGCGCTGCTGCTTGCATGTCGTGCACGGGTCGCATCACCCGTGCGGCGCGTCGCTGTAAGGCGCGGCTGTGGTACAATAGCAAACGCCGATTGCGATTGATCGTTTGAAGATTATCCTGACGCCTGCATTCCGGGGATATCCGATGACATTTCGAAAACGTTGTGCTGTGGCTCACGCTCGCTACGCATACCTGTTGCTCAGTCTCGCGCTTGTCCTGATCATCAGCGCGTGCGGCGCACCCGGTCCAGCGGCGGCGCCCTCCGAGTCGCCGGTCATTGCGCCGACGACTGCGCCCACACCTGCACCGACTGAGGCGCCGACGGCAGCGCCCACAACCGCGCCAACTGAAGCGCCGCCGACTTCTGTTCCAACGGCGGTTCCGACGATCGCCCCCACTGCGACGCTCGCTGCTGTGACGAGCGATCCGATTACTGGCGCGCCGGCGCTGGCGCGCGGGGCGCTCCAGCAACGCCCGATTGTGGTGATGATCGACAATCACCCCAATGCCTACCCCCAATCGGGGCTGGACAAGGCCGCCGTCGTCTTCGAGGCGCTGGCGGAGTTCGGTCTGACCCGCTTTATGGCAGTGTACGCGCCGGGGATTACGCCAGCAGCGACCTCGATCGGACCGGTGCGCAGCGCGCGGCTCTATTTCGTGCAGTGGGCAATGGAGTTTCGTGGTCTCTATGTGCATGCCGGCGGTGCGCCGCAGGCGCTCGAATTGTTGCAAAACACAACGAGTCTGGTCGATGTCGATGCACTGTTCCGTGACAGGAGCGTCTACTTTACCCGTGTCAGCCAGCGTGCCGCCCCGCACAATCTGTACACCGACAGCGCCGCTCTCGAGCGCGCGCTGCGCAGTCTTGCGCCAGAGCCGTTCGCCGACCCAAACGTCGGCTTTCTGTTCAAAACCGATGCGCCGCCCGACGCGCGCCCCGCTTCCAGACGGATCGAGTATTTCTTCATTTATCGTGAAGACCCTGCGGGATGGACCTACGATCCGGCAACCAACAGTTATCTCCGCCTGCGCCGCGGTCGTCCGGCGGTCGATGCGGTGACTGGCCAGCAATTGCGCGCCAAGAATGTGGTGGTGATGGAAGTGCCGGAAGCGCCTATCCCCGGCGATGACAAGGGGCGAATCGAGCAGATGGTGATCGGCAGCGGACGGGCGCGCGTCTTCTTTGATGGCGTCGAGCGCGAGGTGACGTGGCGCAAAGATGCGCCTGAAAGCCGCCTGTTGTTCCTGGACGCTTCAGGCAATGAGATTGCGTTCAACCCTGGACAGGTCTGGATTGTGGCGCTGCCATCGCTCGACAATCTGACGGTTTCATAGGCGGGTTACATTTCGCGGCGACCCTCGAGCGCCGACCCCAGGGTGCCAGGGTCAGCCCACTCCAGGTCGCCGCCGGTCGGCAATCCGCGCGCCAGCCGGGTGACCCGCACACCAAGCGGCGCCAGCGCCCGCTGGAGGTGAAATGCGGTCGCTTCTCCTTCCAGATTCGGGTTGGTTGCAAGAATGACCTCATCGACCGGCTCGGCGCGCACCCGATCGAGCAGTTCGTCGAAATAGATATCCTCGCGGTTCATCCCTTCCAGCGGTGCAATGCGCCCGTGCAACACGTGGTACAACCCGCGATAGATGCCGGTGCGCTCGATGGCGACTACATCGAGCGGCTCTTCAACCACGCAGATCACCCGCTGATCACGGGCAGGGTTGGCGCAGATGGCGCACAGATCATGCTGGGTGATGAAGTAGCAGCGCGAGCAGAACTGCACCTGTTGCTTCAGCCCGATGAGCGCCTCCGCCAGCGCGCGCGGCAATTCGTCCGGCGCGCGCAGCAGAAAGAAGGTCAGGCGCGATGCCGTTTTGGGTCCCACGCCGGGCAGCCGGCTCAACTCCTCGATCAGGCGGATGACCGGCGCAGGCAAGATCTGGATGTCGTGTTGCTGGTGCATGCAGTATGAGGCGAGAGGTGAGCGGTACGAGGCGAGAGAACGCTTTTGCGCTTTCTTGACTCATTCCACACGCGTCTCGCTGGTTATCGCCCGATTTCCGTCCCGCTCCTTTTCTTCTAGAATCCCGGCAATTTCATCCCGCCAGCCAGCGGTCCGAGCCGCTGTTCCGCCAGTTCCTGCGCCTTTTTGCTGGCATCCGCGATGGCGGCGACAATCAGGTCTTGCAAGGTTTCGACATCGTCGGGATCGACGACCTCGGGGGCGATCTTGATCGATTTGATGTCACGGTGGCCGTTCATTGTCACGGTAATGTAACTGCCTGCGGTTCCTTCGACGGTTGCGTTCGCCAGTTCCTCCTGAATGCGCATCATTTCCTTCTGCATCTGGCGAGCCATCTGTTCAAGCTGTCGCTGATTCATGCCAGTATTCCTCCTGTCAGTCATTCGGGTCTTCCACAGCAATAATGTCGGCATCAAAAATGTTGAGCGCGGCGCGCACGAGCGGATCTTTGCGCGAGGCGCGGATCTGCTCGCGCAGCGCCCCCGGATTCTCGCGTCGCTGCGCCTCGACCACGCAGCGAATCGAGAATCGCGCGCCCATGTGTTTGCTGAGCACCTCTTCGACGATCCGGCGCATCGCTGGTTTTTCGAGCTGGTTCATCAACCATTCGCTGGGCACTTCCAGAACAAGCGTGTCGTCCTTGACATCGGCGGGGCGCGCGCCGCTGTTGAGCAACGCCTGGAGCGTTTTGTTGTGGACGCGCACATCGCGCACGACAGCGGGCCAGAGGACTTCGATCCGTTCGAGCGCGGCGGCATCGGCGTTCGCAGCTGCCACACCCTCGCTAGACTCCGCCGGCATGCCGGGACCTGCCGCCTGCCGGGGTTGTTCCTGCTGCCGGATGAAGGGAGCACTGGTTGCATCCGATGGGTGTGTTGCGGGCGCTGGAACGGTCACCGGCGCTTCGTCCACAGCAACGTCGGGAGGCGCTGCTGCCGTGCCGGTTGGAACGCTGGCAGGGCGCGTCGCCGGGATGGGTGGCGCCCCTGGTTGTGCCGGAGCGCGTTGCGGCGGCGCTA
>DAOTWI010000386.1:0-3247 GCA_034436075.1 Roseiflexus sp. | reverse complement strand
AATCGCGCTGGCGCGCTTCCTGGCGGGGCGGTTGGAACGGCTGCGCCCCGCCGAGGCGAGCGCGGCGCGGGTGTTGGCGGAAGCGGTGCGCAATCAGCGGATCGGGTAGCGCGTATAGGACACGGATGCACACGGATGCGACGGATCGACGCGGATCATTATTATAAAATTTTATCCGTGTCAATCCGTGGGCTATTGGAATAGGACACGGATTTGCACGGATTCGACGGATTGGCGCGGATCATTGTTATAGATTTTATCCGTGAACATCCGTCACATCCGCGCCGATCCGTGGGCTATTCGGAATGGGACACGGATGCACACGGATGCGACGGATTGGCACGGATCATTATTATAAATGCTATCCGCGCCGATCCGTGGGCTATTCGGAATGGGACACGGATTTGCACGGATGCGACGGATTGACACGGATCATTATTATAAATGCTATCCGTGGAAATCCGTCACATCCGCGTCAATCCGTGTCCTATTACAGACTCGACGGATTGGCACGGATCACACACGGGGCACACCAATGACGCACCTCCACCGTTTCTCATCGCGGCGGGCGCAGCTCGCCGAAGCCTTCCTCAATCAGCGGCTGTGCGGCGCGCGCCTACCGCCGCATCGCGGGCTACTTTCGCAGCTCGATCTTTGAACTCGTCGGCGAGGCGCTCGACGGGATCGAACGCATCCAGATCGTCTGCAACAGCGACCTCGACCTCGCCGACTGGCAGGTGGCGCGTCGCGCCCGCGAGATCGCGCTGCTCGAACGCTGGAACCAACCCGCGCCGGAGGTTGAGGCGCTGCTGCACCGCGAACGCTACCGCCGCCTCGACGCCCTGCTGCGCAGCGGCAGGGTCGAAATCCGCGTCGTGCCGTCTGATCGCGTGTTTCTGCACGGCAAAGCCGGGGTGATCGAATACCCCGACGGCGCCAAAACCTGCTTCATCGGCTCGGTCAACGAACCCCGCAGCGCCTTCGCCAGCAACTACGAGATCGTCTGGGAAGACCCGTCGCCGGAAGGGGTGCAGTGGGTTGAAGAGGAATTCGCCGCGCTGTGGGCGGAGGCGCTGCCGCTGCCAGACCTGATCCTCGAACAGATCCGGCGCGTCGCCGAACGCGAAGAGGTGGCGGTAGCGGCGCTGGCGCCAGCGGAGACGCCGGGAGCGGCGCTGGCGGAAGCGCCGATCTATCGCAGCGGCGAGGGGTTGCAACCCTGGCAGCGCGCTTTCGTCGTCACGTTCCTCGACCACCGCGAGACCTGCGGCAAAGCGCGGTTGCTCCTCGCCGACGAGGTGGGGCTGGGCAAAACCCTCGCGCTGGCGACGGCAGCGTTGGTGGCGATGCTGCTCGACGACGGACCGGCGCTCATCCTCTGTCCGGCGACCCTCACCCTTCAGTGGCAGACCGAACTGACCGACAAACTCGGCATCCCGTCCGCCGTCTGGTCATCGCGCGACAAATGCTGGCTCGACCCGCGCGGGCACGTCATTCGCACTCGCGGCGCGGAGGATGTCGCCAATTGCCCCTTCCAGATCGGCATTGTCTCGACCGGGCTGATCTTCCACGACTCGGAAGAACGCCAGCACCTGCTGTCTCGCAAATACGGCACGGTCATTCTGGACGAAGCGCACCGGGCGCGACGGCGCGGCGGGCTGGCTTCCCCCGCTCGCGGTGGGAAAGAGGGAGAGCGTGAACCGAACAATCTGCTCGATTTTATGCTAAAGATCGCGCCGAGGACGCGTCACCTGCTGCTCGGCACTGCCACCCCGATCCAGACCGAGGTATACGAACTGTGGGATCTGCTGCGCATCCTGAACATCGGGGCGGACTTCGTGCTGGGGCGGGAATACTTCTCGCCGTGGCACGACTGGCAACGGGCGCTGCCGGTGGTGAAGGGCGAGCGGGCGCTAGCCGAGGAGCGCGAGGCGTGGGAGTGGGTGTGCGATCCGCTTCCCCCGGCGCGCGAACATCCGATGTTCCTGACGCTGCGCCAGCAACTTGGCGTCGCTGATGATTCTTTCGTCGCCAAAAGCGGGTTTGGCGCGCTCGATTTTGTGGCGCAGCAGGCGTTGAGCGCCGCGCTCGACCCGGCGTTTCTCCAGCAGCACAATCCGGTGGTGCGCCACACCGTGCTGCGGCGGCGGCGCACCCTGGAAGCGCAGGGGTTGCTGGATCGCGTCGGGGTGAATGTGCATCCCGATCCCGATGCGCCGCCTGGAACCTACCGCGGCGTGCCGTTGAACGGCATTGGATTGCTCACCAACCGTCCGTTCGACATCGCCTATGAAGCAGCAGAGGAGTTCACCCGCGCGCTCGGCGCGCGCACCCGCGCGGCAGGGTTTATGAAGACGCTCCTGCTGCAACGCATCTGTTCGAGTTTTGCCGCCGGGCGCGCCACTGCGATGAAACTGCTCCACCGCGAAGCGCCGGACGATGAGGACGAGGCGCTGACGCGCCCCGACATCTTCAGCGACATGAGCGCCGAGGAAGAGCGTCACCTGCGCACGATCATCGACGAACTGGCGCGACCCGAAGCGCGCGACCCGAAACTGGAGGCAGTGTTCACGTTGCTCACCCGCCAGCGGAGCGAAGACAGAACCTGGCTCGAACACGGGTGCATCGTCTTCAGCCAGTACTACGACACAGCGCAGGCGGTGGCGGCAAGCCTGACCGCGCGCCTGCCCAACGAACCGATTGCGATCTACGCCGGCGCGGGACGGAGCGGCATGTACCACCAGGGCGCATTCGCGTCAGTCGAGCGCGAAGCGATCAAAGCTGCGGTGCGCGACCGCGAAGTGCGGCTCATCGTCGCCACCGACGCCGCGTGCGAAGGGTTGAACCTGCAAACGCTGGGAACGCTGATCAACGTCGATCTGCCGTGGAACCCGTCGCGGCTGGAGCAGCGCCTGGGGCGGATCAAGCGTTTCGGGCAGCGGCGCGCCAATGTCGATATGCTCAACCTCGTCTACCACGGCACGCACGACGAACGCATCTACCAGGCGCTTTCGCGTCGCATGAAAGACCGTTATGACCTGTTCGGCAGCCTGCCCGACACCATCGACGACGAATGGATTGACAGCATCGAGGTGCTGGAAGCGATGGTGGACAAATACCTGCACCTGCGCCAGCAGGCGCGCAACGCCTTCGAGATTCGCTACGAACAGACCATCGACCCCGACCGCGACCGTTGGGAACGATGCGCGCGCGTCCTGGCGCGGCGCGACATTATTGACCGCCTGTC
>DAOTWI010000385.1:0-2162 GCA_034436075.1 Roseiflexus sp. | reverse complement strand
GACAGGCTCAGCCAGCGTGGGGCTCAGCCGGCGTGTTACGGCAGAAACGCATTGGTGAACGCTTTCTCTGGCTCGATCATGCGGGCGATCAACCCGCGATCCGCCATCCACTGCGCATAGTCGCGCCAGATGTCGAGTTTCTGCTCGCCCCAGCGCGGCGCTTCCGCCTGATACTGGCTCGCCAGATATTGCTGGCTGCGCTTGACGAGCGCGGCGTCGAGTTCAGGCGCCGCTTTCAACAACAGGTCGGCGGCTTCGTCCGGTTTTTCGATAGCGAAGCGGTACCCGGCGCTGGTGGCAGCCAGGAACCGGCGCACCAGATCAGGCTTCTCGGCGATCATCCGCTCGCTGGTGATCAGCACCGGGGTGTAGTAATCGGGAATGCACTGGAGGTCGTTCATCATCAGGATCGTTAACGGAACGCCGCGCACCTCGGCTTCGACGCCCGTCCACCCTTTGAAGATCCAGGCGAAATCCACATCGCCGCGCTCCGTCGCCACAAAAAAGTCGGTGCTGCCGATGTCAACGAATTCGACCTGATCGAAACGATCACCGGCGCCATCGCATTCCATCAGTCCCTTGATCGTCGCCTGTTCGATGGGGGAACCGAAGGCGCCATACTTTTTGCCAGCAAAGTCGCGCGGCCGGGTGATGCCTTTGTCGGCGCGGCTGGCGAAACCGCTGGTGTTGTGCTGAATGATTGCAGCAATCGACACAATCGGCACTCCCTCGACCCGCGCATAGGTGACGGCTTCCTGGTATGAGATGCCGAAGTCGAGTCTGCCCGATGCGACCAGTTGTTCGACTGTGCCGCCCTCCTGGGCGCCGAGGATCGCGACATCGAGCCCCTGCTCCTGGTAGTAGCCCTGGTCACGGGCAACGTACAGTCCGGTATGGTTCGTGTTCGGCGTCCAGTCCAGCCCGACGCGCAGCGGCGTCAATGGTTGGGCTGGCGCCGGCGGCGGTGCGCCGCAGGCAGCCAGAATGAACGCGACCAGCATCAGGATGCTTGTTTGTTTCATGGTTCTTCCCTCCAGGAAATGATCCGGCGCTCCAACAACGCGACGAATGCAAACAACGCGATTGTGAGCAGCGAGGTCGTCAGCGCCGCGACGAAGACCTGATCGGTGCGAAAGGCGCGCAGCGAACGCGCGATGTAAACGCCAAGCCCGGCGCTGGCGCCGATCCATTCCGCCAGCACGGCGCCGATGATGCTGTAGGTCACGGCAACTTTGATGCCCGTGAAGATCGAGGGCAGCGCGGCTGGCAGGCGCAACAGGCGCAGCAATTGCCAGTACGTCGCTCCCATCGCCTCCAGCAATCGCCGCTGGTCGCGGTCCGCCGCCTGCAACCCGTCGGCGGTGTTGACCACGATGGGGAAGAAGGTCACCAGTGCAACGACCAGCACCTTGGGCAGCATGCCAAACCCAAAACCCACGACCAGCAGCGGTGCAATCGCCACGATCGGGATCGTCTGCGATGTGACCAGGAGCGGATAGAGGGCGCGGCGCAGGAGCGGCGACGCATCAATCAGCACTCCCAGTGCAAAACCGCCGATCAGCGCCAGCCCAAAACCAGGGACTGTCACGGAAAGCGTCGCTGCGATGTGTTCAGCCAGCACAGGCAGGTTGCTCATCAGAGTGGTCAGAATGCGCGATGGCGGCGGCAGGAGCCACGCCGGCAGCGCTAGGCGCCACACGATCAGTTCCCACGCCGCGACCAGCGCGCTCAGGAGCGCAAAGGGCGGCAGGAACTGCACAACGCGCTGCCGCACGCCGCCGCTCCTCCTGCCAGGCGGCGTTTCTTGAACGAGAGGATGGCGGGCCTGCTCACTCCGCATACTTCGCCAATTTCTCGGCAATCGTCGAGCCGCGCGGGTCGTAATCCACCTTGATCAGCGTGAAGACCCGCGTGGCGCCTGCCTGCAACACTGCTTCCTGCGCCTGTTTGATCACCGCCATGATGGCATCGTACTCCCCCTCGATCGTCGTTTCCATCGGACCGACGCGATACGGCAGTCCGCTTGCAGCAACCACAGCGATGGCAGCGTCGACCGCTGCATAGGTTGCGGCTTTGTCCGGCAATCCTCCCGGCAAGACCTCGAAACTTACGGTTACTGACGGCATCGCCTCCTCCTGACGCAAAACCGCCGCTCCCAGAAG
>DAOTWI010000384.1:0-7649 GCA_034436075.1 Roseiflexus sp. | reverse complement strand
AGGTTGCGCACACTGCCGCGCACGACCATCTGGTCGCCATTGCGGCGCAGATCATTGACGCGCACCTCGATGCGTGGTCCTGCCGCGGTTGGGGTGAGCGCCGGCGCAACCTGCCCGCCGGAGAGCCGTTTGTGCAGATCATCGAGCGCGCGCAGGAGATCGGGCGGCGCCTGCGGCGCTTCGATCCGCGGCAGGTCAAGCGCCAGATCGCCTGGAGCGGGCGGCTGCGCTGCAAAACGGCGCGTCAACTCCGGCATGCCAGACCTGCCGTTCATGCCGCCGATAGCGATAAGCGCCAGCGCGATCAGCACGCCGAGCGCAACCATGAAGAAAGGCGAGCGTTGATCATGCATGCCTCTACTATACCAGGAGTTTTCGATCTTAACGAAACTTGACAAATCCGCTCGATATAGGTACACTCCCATCATCATATCCCAAAGGGTTGGTCTCATTGCCCTGCAGCCGACGGCAACCGCATCCTGTCGGCGTCGAGGACGCACCCTTCGCCCACAGATGCGCGTCGTGCTCAGGATCGGGCAGTTGCAGCCATAACGTGCAACGCAGCACCGCCTCTCCGTTGAGGCCCTTCGCCTGGATGCAATGCAAAGGCGCTATCCATTCGTTGATGGCTGCGATAGCACAGAAAGGAGGTGGCAGGCTCGGAACTTCTGGTAGATGCCGCACATACGCGAGGTGGTTCAACGCGGGCAGCCGCCGCGACTGGAACGTTCAGGCAGTACGTATTTCTGGTACAGATGCTCTGCGTAACAGATTCTCTTAGCTCACAAGGAGAAGCACCATGATGAAACGTGTCAGCGCGTTTCTCATCTTTGCTCTGCTGGGCGCACTGTTGGCAGCCTGTGGCGGCGGGCCAGTGGCGCCAACTCCCACAGCCGCTCCGACGACTGTGCCTGCCGAAGCGACAGTAGCTCCGACGACGCCCTCCGGCGGCATGACCGGCACGATCAAGATCGCCACCCAGAGCCCGCTCTCTGGACCGCAGGCGGCGCTTGGCGTCGGTATTCGCAACGGCGCTGAACTCGGGCTTGAGCAGCTGGGCAAGACCCTGACCGATATGGGCTTTACGGTCGAACTGGCGCCGTTCGATGACCAGGCGAAGCCAGAGGTCGGCTCGGCGAACGCCAAGAATATCATTTCCGACAACGACATTCTCTGCCTGGTCGGCCACCTGAACTCGGGTGTGGCGCTCGCCTCGCTGCCCGACTATCAGGCTGCCAGCCTGGTGATGGTCTCGCCAGCCAATACCAACCCGAAGATCACCGAGAGCGGCTATCCGAATGCCTTCCGTATCGTCGGACGCGATGATGTGCAGGGCGCGGTCGGTGAGGAGTTCGCCCGCACCGAGCTGAAGATTAAGAGCGTCTACATCATCCACGACAAGACCGACTATGGTCAGGGCGTGGCGGAGTTCTTCCGCCAGAACGCCGAGAAGAACGGCATTACGGTGCTGGGCTTCGAGGGTACGGAGGAGAAGTCGGTGTTCGACTCGATCCTGACCCCGATCCAGGCGGCGAACCCGGATCTGATCTACTTCGGCGGCATTTACGACCAGGCGGCGCCGCTGTTCAAGCAGGCGCGCGACCGCGGCATCCAGGCGGCGTTCCTGGGTCCGGATGGTCTCGACTCGCCGGTGCTGCTTGAAGTTGCTGGTGATGCGGTAAAGGGCATGTACTACACCTCAGTCGCCGCGCCGGTCAGCCAGTTCCCCGACGCTGCCAAATTCGCCGAGGAGTATCAGTCCAAGTACAACGAAGCCGCGCCGCCATTCTCGGCGCAGGCATACGATGCGATGGGCGTCTGCGTCCAGGCGATCGCCAATGCCGCCAAGGCGGCCAATGGCAAGCCGACCCGCGCGCAGGTACTCGAGGCAATGAAGACCCTGGGCGTCTTCAAAGGCATCACCGGTTCGTATGAGTTCAACGCGAAGGGCGACCCGGTGAAGGGCACCTACTTCGTGCTCCAGGTCAGCACTGAGGCAGGCGCGCCTGCGGATGTCTGGAACAAGAACGCGGTCGTCAAGCGCCTCGAGATTGCAGCGCCGTAAGGAAGCCCATTTCAAGCGATCACCATAACCGAATTGACCCGAAGTGTTTTTGACAAACACTTCGGGTCTTATCAAAACCAGGGGAAGAGTCACGATATCATGGCAGTTGAAGCAACGACAGGCGCGCAGCTGGTTCTTACACGTCGCTCCTTCCGCTCGTTCATGAGCGACGTCTTCGGTCCTCTCCTTCAAGTGTTTCTGTTCGTCGTCGGCAGCGCCGTCGTCCTTGGCGGCATCGTCATTTTGCTCGCTCTGGCGTTGCGCGGCGCACGCACCGATATCGATCTGTTGCAGGGTACGATCACGATCCTGCCACAGGTGATCGTCGATGGGTTGGTGCGCGGATTCCTCTATGCCACCATCGCGCTCGGCTATACGATGGTCTATGGCGTCCTCGAGTTCATCAACTTCGCGCACGGCGAGATTTTCATGGTGGGCGCCTTCGTGGGCGCCTTTTTCAGTGCCGCACTGGCGTCGTCAGGCATGCTGACGACCCTCAGCCCGATTCTGTTTGTCATCGCTGCGGTCTTGCTCGGCATGGCCGTTTCGGGGTTGCTGGCGATGTCGATTGAACGGGTCGCCTACCGTCCCTTGCGTGGTGCGCCGCGTCTGGTGCCGCTCATCTCGGCGATTGGGGTTTCGCTGGTGTTGCAGGACGTGATGCGCATGATTGCGGTCAATACCGGTCTGGGCTTCAATGCGCAGTTCCGCACGCCGGACCTTGGTCAGCCGCTGGTGCTGGCGCAGATGCCGATTGCGGATGAGCGCACCATACCGGTCAGCATCGATAGCCGCTCGCTGATCTTCATTGTGGTGGCGATCCTGATGTTGATCGGGCTGAACTATCTGGTCAATATCACCAAACTCGGCAAGGCGATCCGTGCGGTTGCGCAGGACCGGCCCACGGCCAGTTTGATGGGGATCGACGTGAACCGTGTGATCGCCATTACGTTCCTGATCGGCGGCGCGCTTGGCGGCGCGGCGGGCATCCTGTTCGGCATGCGCGTCGGCACGATCAACCCATACGTCGGGTTTCTGCCCGGTCTCAAAGCCTTCACTGCCGCGGTGCTCGGCGGCATCGGCAACATTACCGGCGCGATGGTCGGCGGGATTGTGCTGGGTTTCCTGGAGGCGTTCGTCGCCTCGTACCTTTCGCTCTTTACCCGCGGGCAGTTTTCGGGCGCGAGTTATGCCGACATCGTGGCGTTCAGCATCCTGATCCTGATCCTGATCTTCCGGCCCTCTGGCTTGCTAGGCGAAGTGGTGACGCAGAAGGTGTGATCGTATGACAGCAGACAATCGGCAGGCTGGTCAATCTGCGTCGCTCTGGGCGCAACTTCGCGCAACGGCGGGGCGGGGTCCTGCGCCGTATGTGCTGACCGTGGCGTATGCCGCGATCGTGTCGGCATTGCTGCTCCTCAACCCGACGACCGGTCTCGGCACTGATATGGTCGTTGTGCTTTTCCTGCTGCTGATGTTCGTCATCTATCGTGCGCCGACCATGCTCGCGTTCAAGTTGACGCTCGGCACCATCCTGCTGGCAGTGGTGATGCCAGTCTTTGGGGTGCTCAATCCGTTCTACATCGATGTCGTTACGAAAGCAGGCATGTTTGCGTCGCTGGCGCTCGGGTTGAATGTGGTAGTCGGATTTGCGGGCCTGCTCGACCTGGGATATGTGGCGTTCTTCGCCGTTGGCGCCTATCTGTGGGGCATCTTCAGCACGCCGCAGATTTCCAATATTGTGCCAGGGATGGGACCGCTGCCCGGATCGTGGTTCTGGCTCTTCCTGGCGATTGGGTTGGCGGTCGGCGCATTCTTCGGCGTGCTTCTCGGTTTGCCGGTGCTGCGGCTGCGCGGCGATTACCTGGCGATTGTCACTCTTGGTCTGGGCGAGGTGATCCGCGTGCTGGCAACGAACCTGGATCGCCCGATCAATATCACGAATGGCGCGCAGGGCATCAAGGACGTGGGGCGGCCGCCGCTGTTCGTCGAGCCGGTCTTCCAGGCGCTGGGGATCACTATCTCGCGGGTGCAGGAGTATCAACTCTATTTCTATTTCCTGGTGCTGCTGGTGCTCGCGCTGACGGTCTTCGTCGTCCACCGGCTGAACGACTCGCGCATCGGGCGTGCATGGACGGCGATCCGCGAAGATGAAACCGCCGCAATTGCGATGGGCATCCCACTGGTGCGGATGAAACTACTGGCGTTCGCCGTCGGCGCCTCGTTCGCCGGGACGATGGGGGTGATCTTCAGCGCGCTGCAAACGTTTATCAATCCGCCGACGTTCGATCTGCTGCGGTCAATCGGCATTCTGTCGATGGTCATTCTCGGCGGGATGGGGAGCATCCCTGGGACAATGCTCGGCGCGGTGATCGTTACCCTGCTCGATCTCCAGTTGCTGCCGCGCATCGCCAGCGAACTGGCGGCGCTCCAGCGGCGCGGCGTGCCGATCCCGTCGTGGTTCGACCCGGCGCAGTATCAGCGCCTGCTCTTCGGGTTGTTGCTCATCATCATGATGATTTTCCGTCCCGAAGGCTTGCTGCCGGAAGACCGTCGCCGCCAGGAGTTGCACCACGATGAGCCTGAACCGGCGCCTGAGTCGCAAAAGGTCGCCCAGGTCGCAGAGTCTGCACAAAGTGCTGAAGGGTGAGAGGGTGGGTTGTGGCGCTTCTGGAAGCAAAACATGTGACCAAGCAGTTTGGCGGCCTCACGGCGGTGAACGATGTGTCGCTCACAATCGAGGCGGGCAGCATCGTCAGCGTCATTGGTCCCAATGGCGCCGGGAAGACGACGTTCTTCAATGTGCTGACCGGCATCTATAAGCCGACGAATGGGACGATCGTCTTTGATGGCAAAGATATTACCGGCTTGCGTCCCGACCAGATTACGGCGCTGGGCATCTGCCGGACGTTCCAGAACATCCGGCTGTTCAATGCGATGACGGTGCTCGAAAATGTGCTGGTGGGCATGCATACGCGCCTGCACGCCGGGTTGTGGCAGATTCTGTTCGGCGCCCCTGCCGTTCGCGCCGAAGAGCAGGCGTCGCTTGAACGCGCGCGCGAGTTGCTCAGGTTTGTCAATCTCGATCATCAGCGCAATCAACTGGCGCGCAACCTTCCCTACGGCGATCAGCGCCGCCTGGAGATTGCACGCGCGCTGGCATCGTCGCCGAAACTGATCCTGCTCGATGAGCCGACAGCCGGCATGAACCCGCAGGAGACCGCCGAGGCGACCGACCTGATCCGGCGGTTGCGCGATGAACTGGGCATCACCGTTGTGCTGATCGAACACGATATGCGCGTGGTGATGACGATTTCGGAGCGCATTACGGTGCTCGATTACGGCACCAAAATTGCTGAAGGGCTTCCCGACGAGATTCGCTCCAACCCGCGCGTGATCGAAGCCTACCTGGGCAAAGGCGCCGCCGCCCATGGCGTTGAACGTTGAATGTTGAACGTTGAACGTTGCGGTTGGGAGGATTAAAAGGGGCAAGTGAGAAAGTCGAAGGGAGGCGCTGCGCGTGGGAAGGCTTGCCCTGAGCGAAACGCGGGGGCTGTAGGTTTGCAAGTTGAAGGTTGAATGTGAGAAGGCTGAACGTGGCGGAGGTAGAAGGTGAAAAGGTGGGAAGGCGGAAGGCGGCTCTAACTTCTAACTCCTAACTTCTAACTCCTAACCCCTAACCCATCAGTTCTCAATTCTCAGTTCTCAATTCTCAGTTCTCAATTCTCAGTTCTCAGTTCTCGGTTCTCAATTCTCAGTTCTCAATTCTCGGTTCTCGGTTCTCAGTTCTCAGTTCTCAGTTCTCAGTTCTCGGTTCTCGGTTCTTTATGCCACTACTCGAACTCAAAAACGTCCATACCTACTACGGTAACATCCACGCCCTGAAAGGCATTTCGCTCTCGGTGGAAGAGGGCGAGATCGTGACGCTGATCGGCTCGAATGGCGCTGGAAAGAGCACGACGCTGCGCACGATTTCAGGATTGCTGAAACCCAGGCAGGGCGAGGTGCTGTTTAAGGGCGAGCGGATCGATCACCTGCCGCCGCACAAGATCGTCGAGATGGGGGTCATCCAGTCTCCTGAAGGGCGCCGCATCTTTCCGCGCCTGACGGTGCGCGAGAACCTGGAAGTCGGCGCTTTTCTTCGCAAAGACAATGCCGAGATTGCCAGAGATATGGAACGGGTGTTCCGGCTTTTTCCCCGCCTGTACGAACGCCTCAACCAGCGTGGCGGCACCCTCTCCGGCGGTGAGCAGCAGATGCTGGCGATCGGGCGGGCGCTGATGAGCCGGCCGCGCGTGCTCCTCCTCGATGAGCCGTCCATGGGTCTTGCGCCGGTGCTGGTCGAGCAGATCTTCAGCATTATTGGCGACATCAACGCTCAGGGAACGACAATCCTGCTTGTCGAGCAGAATGCGCTTATGGCGCTGGCGATCGCGCATCGCGGCTATGTGCTCCAGACGGGAGAGATCGTGCTGGCGGATACCGCGCACGCGCTGCGTGAGAATAAACTCGTCCAGCATGCCTACCTTGGCGTCGGGTAAGCCGCGGGAGACCTGCCTTCAACAGTGCTGTTGCTCGTGAAATGATGCGTGTATGAGGTTGCGCCTGCTTGTTGCAGCAGTGGGGTTGGCGCTTGCTGGTTCGCTGGCGGGCATGTTCGCTCTGACGGGCGGAACGAGTATGTCTGGAGCGCGCAGCGAACAGCTGCGCGCTGAACAGATATGGTATGCGCAGCCGCGCAATCACTACCGGATCGTCATTCGGCAGCGGACGCGCACCGGCGTCTGCGAGCAGGACTTCGAGATCCGCGATGAGCGTGTGCAGACGGTGCACCTTAATCAGTGCGCGCAGCCTCCGAGGTGGACGGTGCCGCGCCTCTTCAGTTGGGTGAAGCAGCTTGGGCAGCCTGCCAGCCTCTGCTATCCCTCGTCTCTTCAGTGCACCTGCCGCGTTGCTACAAACCTGCAGGTGCAGTTTGAGCCGCAGTCGGGATATCCCCAACAGGTTCGTTATGAATGGGGGTTGCGCCCAAACTGGGAAAGCCTCGATTACTGGAAGTCGCTGGTGTTCAGCAGCGATCGGACCGACTGCGCCCGTCGTACGCGCGGCGGTGGCGCCGTCGAAGTGACCGTGCTTGCGTTGACGCCGCTTCCCTGATCTGCAAAACGTGGCTTATTCCAGAATCTCCCGCGGCACGCGCGGCAGAATCGACGCCACTACCTCGTAACTGATCGTCCCCATCCATCCGGCAACCTCGTCCGCCGTGATCCACTCATCGCCTTGCATGCCGATCAGCGTGACCAGGTCGCCGCGCCGGACGCCAGGAATGCCGGTGACATCGATCATCGCATAGTCCATGCAGATCCGCCCGACAATCGGCGCCCGACAGCCGCGCACCAGCACCTCGCGCCACCCTGGCGAGCGGCGCAGACCATCGGCGTATCCTACCGGGATCGTCGCAATGCGCGAGGTGCGCCGGGTGACGAATGTTCCGCCATACGACACCGGCGTTCCCGGTGGCAGAGTGCGCACCTGCGCCACCTCGGCATGGAACGACAGCGCCGGTCGCAGCGCCGGCGGCAGC
>DAOTWI010000383.1:0-1650 GCA_034436075.1 Roseiflexus sp. | reverse complement strand
CGCTGCGCCGCCAGGGTTGGCGTCGTCGCCTGCGCATATCCGCCGAGCAACGCTTCGGTCTCATCAATCGTGCGCAGCGTTGCCCCTGCGGCAACCAGTGCATAGCGCGGCACACCGCGCCCCCGGCGGCGCCGGATGACCTGCCCCTGGCGCACCACGCATCCATCGACGCCGTTGCGCGTTTCGACCGGTGCGGCAACCCAATCGAGGCGCTGCGGATCGAAGACGCTCCAGCGCTCGCCATCGGGGAGCGGATGCCAGGAGGCGCTCCCCACAGGCAGCGGCGGCGGCAATGAAGGAAGTGCGCGAATACGATCCTCAAGGGTGCGCACCCGAAAGCCGCGCTCGCGCAACCGCGCCAGCAACCCCTCACGCCGCCAGGAGCGCAGCGTGAACAACCGCCCCTCCAGATCGCCCTCGCGCTTCAGCAGCGTATTGGCGCGCGTGTCGCGCACAACGAATCGCCCTGGAGCGATCTCGTCAATGTCGTAGGGTCGCTCGCTCGATTTCATGCCACACGTAACGGCGCTTATTCGCCTTCATGCGAACCGGTCACCACGATATCGGCAACGTTTGCCTCGCTGTAACGACGATCAACCGCGATCAGGTCGTGACGGATCTGCGCCATTTCGACGAGATGCGCGCGTTCGTGCGAAATGAGCCAGTTCGCCTGGTGCAGCAGATTGATACTGCCATACACCTCATGGCGTCCTTCACGATGCCAGGCGGCGCTGGTCAACCCACGCAACAGGTTCAACGTCTGCGTGCGTGTCGTATGATAGGCGTCGAGTACGGCGTCAATCGGCTGATCACGGTACGCCGCCGCCGACTCGAGCGTCGGCGGATGCGCGGGCGACAGCGTCGGTTGATTGGTTTCGAGGAGCAACCAGGCGCGTTGACGGAAGATGGCATCCATGTCAGCCAGATGACCGATCAACTCCTTCAGCGACGGCGTGGCGTCGTTCAGGCGGCGCGCGAGCAGATCATCGTCGAGCCCCGCCACGAGGGTGCGCAGCGCATCTTCCGTCTGCTCCAGAAATGCCATAATCGCGTGCGGACCAAGCGTTCCCATCGACTCAATAGCGCGAAACGCCTTGTGCGCTTCGGGGACTGTGCCGCAACGCCGACAGGCGCCTTCAAGTTTGCCTTCACAGATCTCGCCACAGGTCGTGCAGACGAACAGATCGCCAAGTTCACTGGCGCGCAGATCGCGCGCCTCGCCGATGGCGCGCTGCGCCCGTGCAAGCAGTTCCCGCGCAAACGGCGTGACGCCGGTGATCCGATCAGCGCCGATATCGCCAACGACGACGCCGGAAAACGCGCCAGCGACATTCTCAGCCGTCGAGCGCACCTGACCCAGGCGGCGGAATGCATTCCCGGCGCGCGCCAGACGCGCGGCGCTCAACGCATCGAATAGACGCGCAATGTTGAAACGGCGCTCCCGCCGCGCCTGATCCGCCCACAAGTGGTACGCAACATGCCCCATGCTCGCCAAAGCGAACATCTGACGCGCTTCGTGATCAGAGTCGGTCATATAGCAATCAACCAGTTCGTGCATCGGATCGTCCGGCATGCATTGTACCTCATCTCCAGCAGCATGGCGCCCCGATCGAGGTCAAAAGAGGGTCTGGGCATGAATTGTCAGGCGGA
>DAOTWI010000382.1:0-4690 GCA_034436075.1 Roseiflexus sp. | reverse complement strand
CGCGCAGCGGCGCAGCGCGTCGAGGCGCGGAGAAGCGTCGCCTTCGCGTTCGAGCGCCGCAATCACCTGCTCGTGGACTGCCGAGGAACTGTGGGTGCGACCAAGGAAGATCAGCGCCAGACGACGCTCCAGTTCCCACCAGATCGCATCGGGAAGGCGAATCTGTGAGACCGTGGCATAGGGGTACTGGAACATTTCAATAAAATTGATCCCGCCGTATGCGGAACACAACTGATCCTGGATGCCGCTCTGCAACCCCAACCGCTGCGTTTCGACCCGGTGCGCCGCATACGCGACTTCGTGCGTCGTCATTCTGCCGGGGGTCAGAGCATCGAGCGCGCCAATCAGTGCAACCGTGACCGCAGCGGACGTACCGGTGGACGCGCCTGCCGGAACATCGGAGAAAATCGTGATCTCCAGCGCCGCGTCGTCCGGCAGCGGCGTCTCGTTGATGGCTGCTTCGAGGAGCGGATGCCGCGCGTGGTCGATGCTTCCCGGCATCACCACATAGCGATCGCCGTAATTCTCGGCATGGAGAGTCACCTGATGCTCACGGCTGAAGCGGGGAAACACCGCAACCTGCACCTCGACATACGGGTAGACGCCGATGTTGAAAATCGCGCCGTGCCCGGCGAACCAGGTGTCGGTCCAGCCGCCGAGGTCGCAGATGCGAATGGGCGCGACGCCATTGATGATCAGGTCAGGCTTTGCGGAAGAGGAAGATGTATTCATGTTTGAACACATAGAATCCGCCGACCAGCGCGCGGTAGCGCCAGAGTTCTTTCTGGCTGCGCTTGCCGGTCGTCTGCTCGAAGTTCTTCACCACAACGCTCTTGAGCGTGAACCCTTTGCGTACAACTTCCTGCATGCCAAGGAATCCCAGCGGAATCCACTCGCCATTCGCATACTTGTCGCCGAGCACCAGCGCCAGATAGCGACCGGGATCGAGCACGTCCGTCACCCGTTCCACCACCGCTCCAAGACGCGCAAGAAACGCATCGACCGACGGTGCATTCGCCAGATCGCGCGGGTCCTCGCTGAAGCGAATGATGTCATGATACGGCGGGTGCAGAATGGCGAGTTGCGCCGAGCGACGCCCGTAGCGTTCCAGCGCTGCGCGCCAATCGAAGATGGCGCTGTCGCCGACCTCAAGCGCACACAGCACGTGGCGCCCATCCGGTTCGTTTGCCAGCGTGGCGCGCGTCTGTTCGGCAATCGCCGGGTTCAGTTCCACCCCAATCGTGGATCGCCCCAGACGTCGCCCTTCAATCAACGTGGTGCCGGAACCGGCGAATGGATCGATGACCAGGTCGCCGCGGCGGGTGTAGCGCCGCATCAACTGGTACGGAATCTGCGGCACGAAATTGCCCCAGAACCCCGCATGATGCGCGCCGCTCGCGTCGCGCCGGTCGAACAACCACAAACTGTCGGTCAGGATGTCGTCATATTCCTTCCAGCGATTGAGATCAATGTCGTTGATCGCGCCGGTGCGCGTCTCAAGCGCAGCGCGCGCCAGCCGGTCAAGGTAGTAGCGGGCGCGTTCGAGGGTGAATGCGGTTGCGATCTGGTCGAGCGCCTCGCGCAAACGCCGTCTGCTGAAGGTGGTCATGTCTGACTCATCGGCAGCGGCGCGCAAAACGCCTGCCGGGTCGTCGATCTGGCGCCAGAGCACGTCCAGTGCAGTACGCAGATCGGCGACCGAGGCGGATTCGCGGAGCCGATACAGGGCATTCGTAAACGGCGTGCGCGCCAGGCGCAGCAGGTCGTCGGGAACGGCGTTCTCCGCAGGTGGACGAGCCGGAAGAAGCGGGCGTGCCATGAATGTTTACACTCACAGGGCAAAAAGCGGTTTCAAGAGCAGTATAGCACGCCAGTTGCGTAAAATGCAAGAGGGTTGCATGATTCTTGACACAGAATCATGCAATCTTTTTCATTCGCTCTGTACCCGCTCATCTCGTCGTCGTGATGAACCACAGAGGCACAGAGGGCACAGAGAAGAGCGCCAGCCCCCCATCCCACATGCGCACGCGCAATGGTAAACTTCACCCCTGTTTGGGCGCCCACGAGGGGCGTCCCTCAAGGGTAGAGTTTTCAGGCGCGAGGGGCATTTTCCGTGTCTCGAAGCCTTTTTCTTCCTCACCCCCTGCCTCCTCTCCAGCAAAGCTGGAGAGGGGGAGTTGAGGCATTCTGACGCCCAAAACAGGTGATGCAACGCAAGGGTTCGCTAGAAAAATCTACACCTGTGAGACGAGGGACGCCCCTACCACCTTCCGACGCGCAACGTGCAACGACGACTTTCCCTCCCTTAACCTTCAACCTTTGCCTCCTCTCACCTCTTGCCCCTCGCCTCTTGCCTTCGCTTCACTTTCCCATCTTCAACTTTCACATCGAAATCGACCCCTTCCGAAAGTCAGTTTTGCCGATCAGGGCATTGACCAGCACCGGTTTGCCCTGCGCTGCGGTCTGGCGCGCCTGCTGCAACGCCTCCTCCGCCAGTTCCGGGTCATCGAGGCGGTAGCCGATGGCGCCAAACCCGCCTGCCACACGGTCGTAGTCGCTGTACGCCAGCGTGGTTGCCACGTCGTCGTGCAAAATCTCCACCTGCTCGCGTGCAATCTGCGTCCAGCCGGCATCGTTTCCCACCACGGCGACCAGCGGAACATGGTGGCGCACGAAGGTGTCGAACTCGACAAGACTGTAGCCAGCCGACCCATCGCCATAGAGAAGCCAGACATCCGCATCAGGCTGGCAGAGTTTCGCGCCGAGCGCAAACCCGGCGCCGACGCCAAGCGTGCCGAACGGTCCCGGATCGAGCCAACTCAACGGGCGCGGCGGACGCACAGTGTACGACGCGGTCGCCACGAAATCGCCGCCATCGGCAACAATGATGCTGCGATCGGTGAGCGCCTCGTTGATCATCCGGCAGAGATGCACAGGATTGACATAGGCGGTCGGTTCGGCAGCCTGGCGCACGATCTCGGCGTCGCGGGCGGCGTCGCGTTGCCGCAACCGGTCGATCCACTCCTTCCAGTGCTCGCCGGGCAGCACGCGCTCCGCGAGCATGCGCACGAACCGCGCCGGGTCTCCCAACACTGCAATATCGGGGCGGCGGTTGAGCGTCAGGTCGGCACGGCTGCGGTTGGCAGCAACGAGCGTAGCGCGGCGCGCGATATGGTTGCCATAGTCGAGGCGGAAATCGCACGGAACGCCAGCAAGAATAACCAGATCGGCTTCGCGCAGCGCCTCGCGCCGCCGGTGCCGCATCTGCAACGGGTGGTTTGCACCAAGCAACCCGCGCGCCATGCCGGAAAGGTAGGCGGGGACGCTAAGCCGGGTGATGGCGGCTGACAGAGCATCGACCGACGCCGTATCGAGCGTCGCCTGGCTTCCCACCAGCAGCAACGGACGCTGCGACTGCACCAGACGAAGCGCCGCTGCGCGCACCGCGCGGTCGTCTGGATCGGGAACCTCGACTGGGCGCGGCGTCACAACCGGCTGCTCCTGCGCGCCAGCGAACAACCCGTTCACCCGCCAGCCGAGATACTGCTGAACAACCCACTGCGCCGGGGAGCGCCCGCTGTGCTTGAGACCATACCACTGGCGCACCAGTTGTTCATCGTACAGGAGATCGACCGGCAATTCAACGAACACCGGACCGGGCACACCATTGCGCGCCTGATAAAACGCCTCCTCCAGCGCCGGAACAATGTCGCGCACACGCCCGACCGACCGGCGCCACTTCGTGATCGACTGCATGAGCGCCATCTGGTCAATATCCTGCAGCGCGCCGCGTCCCCGCAGGGCAGTCGCTGCTGCGCCGCCGATCAGCACCAGCGGCGACTGCGCCATCTGCGCGTTCTTGATCGCCGTGATCGTGTTGGTCACACCAGGACCAGCCGTGACCACTGCAACGCCGGGTACGCCGGTCAGCCGCGCCACGGCATCGGCGGCAAACACGGCAGTCGCCTCGTGGCGTGTGTCGATCACACGTATGCCGCGTTGACGGCAGCCCACCAGGATGGGCGCGATATGCCCGCCGGTCAGGGTAAAAACGAAGCGCACCCCATGCGCCTGAAGCGCCTGCGCCACACGATCGCCGCCATGCATAGGTCACCTTCGACTGCACAAAGAATGCACATACTCTGTCGTAACTGACCGTAGTATACTGCATGTCACACCGCGTCATACAGAGCGGCGGGTCGGCAAGATGGCATCACACACAAAACAGGAGGACACCATCATGACAGTGCAGTCGGCAACCGAAACCATCACCGTCGATGGCGGCGCAGTTGCGGAGCAACTGCGAGAGCGCATCACTGAAAGCAACGTTCGGCGGGTCGTCATCAGGCAGGGGTTTCAACCAATCGCGTCCTTCTCGGCGCTCGGCGGCATGCTGTCGGCGGCGGTGCAGTCGGCGATCAACACCCTGGCATCTGCGCTTGGCACGTGCACGATCGAAATTGAGCGCGTAACGCCAGAGGCGTTCTCCCGTGATCCTGAGCTCGATGCTACTGGCATCCGCTGGATTGGCGTCGCCCCGGTTCCTGAGGGCGTCCACTGATGCGGCGGGGTTTTCTCTGCCGGAGCGTATAGCCCGGCAGTGTTGATAGGAGGGGGCGTGCGCAGGCGCGCTCCCTCTCTGTTGGAGCGACCCGCCGGGTGTTGGGGCGACCCGCCGGGTCGCCCTTAC
>DAOTWI010000381.1:0-5337 GCA_034436075.1 Roseiflexus sp. | reverse complement strand
GCGCAAGGTGCGCCAGCATGTACGGAATGGCAGGCAGCGCCAATGCACCGCGCAGCGGTCCCAGCCGGGCAGGCAGGTCGGTCGCCAGCGATGCCCACGTCTGGCGCGGGTAGGGGATGCGGTCGCCGTGCAATCCGGTCGCAAAATAATCCCAGGGCCAGTGGTCGCGCACGCTAATGACCACCGGCGCGCCAAGGCGCTGCCCGGCTATCACAGCAGCTGGCGCAACCTGGACATGCTGGGCATGGATGATCGTGACTGGATGGGACGCAGGCGCTGCGCCTGCCGCAACCATCACCTGCGCCAGGGGGGACCACAACCGTTCATTGCGCGCGTAGTTGCGCACGAAAGGAATACGCGGCGCGTGGTAGCCAAAGGACATCGCTGGCACGCCGAGCGTCTCGCCAGTCGTAAGACCGTGATGCCCTTCGCGGGGAACAATGGCAGTTACCGTGTGACCGCGCGCGATTAACGCCAGCGCCAGCGCGTGTGCGCTCCAGCCAGCGCCGCCGCAACGAGGAGGGAAGACGTCGGTTGGGAGGATGATGTGCATGTTGGGAGAACCAAGAACCAAGAACCAAGAACCAAGAACCAAGAACCGAGAACCGAGAACCAAGAACCAAGAACCAAGAACCAAGAACCAAGAACCAAGAACCAAGAACCAAGAACCAGGTTAGAGATCAGGGGTTAGGGGTTAGACCGCTTGAGTTAACCTGCAACCCTCTTACCTCTTTCCCCGCGCCTCGCGCCTCGCTTTACCCGCCACTTTCGCACCTGCAACCTGCAACCTTCGTTCGCACCTGTAACCTGCGTTCGGCGCGGGCGCGCCCCTACCGGCGCCCTTCCCGTGTTCAGCGCGGGCGCGGCGCCCTTCCCACGTTCAACGTTCAACGTTCAACGTTCAACAGGCGACGCCCATCCGCAATCTCACGCATAACCTGTTCCAGTTTCTCGCAGTGGCGCGCCCACGAGAAGTGCGCGGTGACGCGCTCGCGCCCGTGTTCTCCCATCGCGCTCGCCTCGTCGGGGTGGTCGAGCAGGTATGCAATTGCCGCCGCCAGCGCGTCCGTGTCGCCTTCGGGGTAGAGCAACCCTTCGATGCCGTGGCGCACAATCTGATTGAGCGGCGGAATGTTGATCGTCACCACGGGCAGCGCCGCCGCCATGTACTCGAACACCTTCAACGGCGACCAGAAGAACCCGGCGGCGCGCAGCGCGGGATGCGCTGCGGTATTGAATGGCGCTACCGCAACCGACGCCTGCGCCAGCAGCGAGGGCACATCGTCGTATGGCACGGCGCCGGTGAAGGTGAATTGTTCACGCCAGCGCGCCGCCAGCCGTTCGGCAGCCGCGCGTTGCGGACCATCGCCGATAAACAGGAAGCGGCAGGTGCGCCCCTGCCCGGCAAGGATGCCGCCAGCGCGCACTGCATCGAGGACGCCATGCCAGGCGCGGAATGAACCGAGGAAGACGACTGTCGGTTGTGCGGCGCTGATGGCAGGTCGATTGATACGAAAATGTTCCACATTGGCGCCCCACGGCAGTTCGACGATGTTCGCGCGTGGAATGTCGGGCGGCGCCGTCGTGTGCAGCGGCGTCACGATCCGGTCTGCCATGCGACACTGCGCCGTCGCCCAGCGGCGCATCGGTCCGCCGAGCGCATCGTCGAGGCGTCGTTTGAGCACCGCTGGCGGATCGATGATCAGGGCATTGACTTCAAGGATCGACGGAATGCCGAGTCGTCGGGCAGCCAGAATGCCCGCGCCAGCGAAATTGTAATACCGCTCTATGATGATGTCGGGTTGCACGGCGCGCGCCAGGCGCATCATCACCGGCGCAGCGAGCAGACTCAGGGCTTTGGGAATGTCGATGTAGTGCAGGCGCACATTCCCAAAGCGAGACGACACCGGGCGTGCCAGCGAAGCGATCTCGAACGCGCCAGTGCGCGAACACGCGATAACATCGACCGTATGGCCCCGTCGGGCGAGCCCGCGCGCAACCTCGAGCGTATGAATTGAGCCGCCAAGTGTGCCAGGAACCGGAATACCGCTGGCAATGTAGAGGATATTCACAGGCGCTCGTAGCGTTCGAGGTCCAGCGTGATCGAGAGTGTTCCAGGCGCTGCACTGCGCACCAGATCAAGCGCGCGATCGACAGCAGCGTCTTCCACGCCAACCAGCAACGTGGTTCTCCCTTTGCGGAGGAAACCGCCGGTCGATGCCAGGCGGGTCACGCGAAACCCCTGCTCGACCAGCGCATCGACCGTCGCATCCGCGACACTATCGTCGGTCACGAAGATCAGCAACTTCATGGGCGCTCCTTGGGCTGAAGACCAGCGTAGCGGGCATTATACCAGATTGAGTCGCCTCTGCATCATTGTGAAAAAAAGCGCGAATATTTGACAATCATGGCGCTCGTTGCTATACTCCTGAGTCGTTTTTGAGCGAGCGACGAACAAGCTCGCGCATTTGTCGTTGTCTGTCACGGCGCCAAAGGCGGTGTACGGCAGGCAGTCGCTTGAGCAACCCCCTTCGTCAGGAGGATCGCTTGAATACCTTTGATGATATGAAGAAGCGAATCGCGCTGGTGTTTCCAGGGCAGGGTTCGCAGTACGTCGGCATGGGCAAGGAGTTGTGCGAGGCGTCGCCTGCTGCGCGTCAGGTCTTCGAGAAGGCGGATCAGGTGCTGGGCTTCGAGTTGTCTAAACTATGCTTTGAGGGTCCACAGGAAGAACTCGACGATACCATCAATGCGCAGCCTGCGATTCTGACCGTGAGTGTTGCATGTCTCGAGGCGCTCAAGGAGCGTTTTGGTCCCTTCGGGTATCTGGGCGCGCCTTCCCTCGTCGCCGGTCACAGCCTTGGCGAATTTACCGCGCTCGTCGCGGCTGGGGTGCTCGATTTCGAGGATGCGCTCAAACTGGTGCGTGAACGCGGGCGATTAATGAAGGAAAGCGGCGAGCAGCGCCCTGGCGGAATGGCCGCCGTGGTCGGTCTCGATGACAAGACCCTGGAAGAGGTTGTGGAGGAGGCGCAGGCGGAAGGGGTCGTCTCGGTCGCCAATGCGAACTCTCCGGGGCAGACGGTGATCTCTGGCGAACACCGGGCATTGCAGCGCGCGATGGAGCTGGCAAAGGCGCGCGGAGCAAAACTTGTGCAGCGCCTGCAGGTGAGCATTGCAGCGCACTCGCCGTTGATGCAGAGCGCCTCGACGCGGTTCGATGAACTGCTGGATCGGTTCCAGTTGCGCCCGCCGGAAGTGCCGCTGATTGCCAATATCAGCGGGCGCGCGCTGACGACGGTCGAAGAACTGCGGAACGAACTTTCGCAGCAGTTGACGCGCCCGGTGCAGTGGACGCGCTCGGTGCAGGAAATGGTGTCCCATGGCGTCGATACCATTGTTGAAGTCGGTCCGCGCCAGGTGTTGTCGGGGTTGATCAAGCGCATCACGCCGCACGCCAAACCAGTGCCGCTGACCGATGCCGAGGTGGCCCGGTTGGTGGCGCAAACCGAAAACGAAGAGGAAGGCTCCGGCATCTGATGTGGGTGCGGAGTGCGTGAACATGCGAATGTCGCGCTGGCTGCCAGGTTGCCGCTACGTGACTGGAAAGGCTCTGCCATGAGTGCCGGGCAGCGAGTCGTCATTACCGGTCTGGGCGCCGTGACGCCATGTGGCAACACGGTTCCGTCGATGTGGGAAGCGCTCCTCGCCGGACGCAGCGGGATCGGTCCGATCACCCGCTTCGATGCTTCCGGGTTTACGATCCGGATTGCTGGCGAGGTGCGCGGTTTTACGCTCGATCCCGCCGTTGATGCGCGTGAAGCGCGGCGGATGCCGCTCTATGTGCGGTATGCGCTCAATGCCGTGCTCGAAGCGGTGCGTGATGCGCGCCTCGACATGGCGCGCGAAGACCCTGAGCAGGTTGGGGTGATGTTCGGCAGCGGCGCGGGCGGACTCGATCTGATCTTCGATAATCATGACGTGCTCCGCGAACGTGGTCCCCGGCGCGTTTCTCCGACGCTGATTGCCAATATGATTCCCGACTCAGCCAGCGGTTACATTGCGATCCAGTTGGGGGCGCAAGGTCCGAATATGGCTGTCGTCGCCGCCTGCTCCACTGGCGGGCACAATGTCGGCGAGGCGTATGAATTGATCCGCCGGGGTGATGCCGCCGTTGTGATAGCAGGCGGGAGCGAGGCGCCGATCCACCCGACGATTGTGGCGTCGTTCTCGAATATGCGCGGTCTGGCAGAGGATAACCTCAACCCCGAACGCGCCTGTAAGCCGTTCGATGCCCGTCGTGACGGGTTCATTCTGTCGGAAGGCGCCGCCGCATTGGTGCTGGAACGCCTCGATCATGCGCTGGCGCGCGGTGCGCCGATTGTGGCGGAGATTGTCGGCTACGGCAACAGTTGCGATGCGGGTGATATGATCGCTGCCGACGATCAGGGGCGCGGCGCAGCGCGTGCCATGGCAATGGCATTGCGCAAATCCGGTCTCCCGCCTGAAGCGGTGATGTATATCAACGCCCACGGCACCGGTACGCCGCTCAACGATCTTGCCGAAACGCGCGCAATCAAGGCGGTGTTCGGCGATCATGCGTATCGTCTGGCGGTCAGTTCCACCAAATCGATGCTGGGCCATATGATGGGTGCGGCTGGCGCTGTCGAGGCGCTGATTTGCGCGCTCGCCATCCGCGATGGGCGTCTTCCGCCAACCATCAACCTCGACGAACCCGACCCCGATTGCGACCTGGATTATGTGCCGAATACGGCGCGCACTGCCGATGTGCGCGTGGCGCTGTCGAACTCGATAGGGTTAGGTGGGCACAACTCCGCGCTGCTCATGCGGCGCTTCGAGGAATAATCCCCTGACGTTCAGCCGTTCCCCATCGCCAGGTTGTGTTCCGGGCACCAGCCATCGTATCCGCCGACACTCACGAAGCGCCAGCGCGTCCCTTCGGCATCCACCGGATCGCGTTCGAGGAGGGTCACTTCCAGACCTTCACTGAGCGGGACCGGTTGGGTCGGCGCGCGAAAACTCGGCGTTGTGCGCAGCCATCCCGGTCCGCCCGGCGGCAGGTTGACGATGCGCGCCTTCTGTGGGGCGGGGGTGTTGGTTGGCGGCGGTGCAATCGCTGCCGAAAGCGTCGTTGGCGGCGCCCCGGCGATTGAGGCAGGGGCAGGCGTCAGTTGCTGCATACCGATAACCGCCAGAACAATCAGAAACAGGACTGCAACGGCTGCCAGCGCCACCCGAAACGAGTTGCTCTCCGGGAGCAGCCCTGCCCGGCGCGCCTTCCGCTCCTCAGCGCGTGCGCGCAGCCCGGATGCCGCG
>DAOTWI010000380.1:0-1810 GCA_034436075.1 Roseiflexus sp. | reverse complement strand
CCGCCGCCGATTACCACTCCCATCTCGATCATCAAACCGCACGCATCATCACGCCCCCGCCCGGCGCCAGCGCCGAACGGCAATGGGCACGATCATCACGCGCCTGCCACGAACGGCGGCGCCGCACAGGGGCGCACCATGCGCCTGCGCTTCCAGCGTTCCGCCGATCAGGAGGCGGATATTCAGTTGATGCAGAACGTCTATGATCTGTTGCGCGGACGCGATGGCGCCGATCAGGTGGTGATCCAGCTCGACAGCGCCGATCGCCGGGTGCTGCTGCGCATGCGCCAGACGGTCGCCTGCGACGATGGGTTGATCGCTGCGCTGCGCGGTGCGCTCGGAGCGGAGTGCGTCTCGGTGGAGTAAAGTCGTTCGCGACCCATTGGGAACGTCAATCATCCCAATACGCCACGAGCCGGCCCTCTGCGTCATACAGCGCCCCCGGATCGGATGCGTTGTCGGTCCAGATGTCGCGACCGCCAGCGCGGGGGAACGTGCGCGTTTCACCCGGCGCCAGCGCGCCGCCGATCCCCTGATGAACTTGCGCGCCGCGCATGCTGCACATCGTCCAGCCGTCCAGGTTCACGGGCGCAGTGCTCACGTTGCGCAGCGTGACCTCTTCGGCGCGCTTGTCGATGCTCACAATCGCCACCGGCGCGTTCGGCGCGCGCGCGGCGTTCGGTTCGGTGCGGCAGCCGTCGAATGATGGCGGCAAGGTCGTGGTAATCGGTGTCGCTGTTGGCGCAGGCTGCGCCAGAGGCGTCGTCGTTCCGGCAGGGATGCGCTCACCATTGCATGTCCCCGGCGCCCATAACCCGATCTGCGCTTCGCGCGCCGCGCGTTGCGCCGCTCTGAACTGCGCCTGATAGCGGTAGGGCGTGCGGAAGGTGTATTCGAAGCCATACCCCTGCGCGATGATTTCATAGTTGGCCAGGCGACCGTCAGGGCGCCAGACAAATCGCAGAAGCCGGTTGAACCGGTCGCGGTTGTCCTGCGTGGGGTCCGCTTCGAGCAACACCGTCTGCCCGCGTAGCAACTCGCGGGTGAATGCCGCTGCTTCGCGCCCAAAACATTCGACCGGGCGCGACGGGTGCGACGTCTCCGGGGTGTCGACGCCAATCAGGCGAATGCGTTCGGTTACGCCGTTGAGCGATACTTCGATCGTGTCGCCATCGGTGACATTGGTGACAGTCGCGCGCTCAAGTCCTTCCGGAAGCGTGAGCGATGTCGGCGAAGGCAGCGATGAGATCGCCGCAGGAACCGGGACGGATTGCGTTGGGGGCAACGATGCAGACTCAGGCGACGGGAACAGGTCGCTGCGGGCAGAGATGAACCAGACGATCAGCAGCGCGACAGCGACGATCACAATGACCCCGGCTGCGATCGACAGTGCGCGCCCCAGACAGGAACGGCGGGAACGAATGTCGTTCATCCAGAAGCGCCAGGCGCGCTGCGACCATCCTTCCCGGCGTTGCCTGGCGGGTTGGCGACGTTTGGTCGATGAACGGCTCACGATGACCTCCAGGCGACCGTCGTCGCGGGACGACGTTGCCAGCGAACGACAGGCAGGCGAATGATACCAGAGGTTTCGCCGCTACGCCACTTCCTCCAGGGCGTTCAGGAGGGCGTCATTCTGTTCGGGGCGCCCGACGCTGATACGGATGCAATCGTCAAGCCCGGGCCGGTTGAAGTAGCGGATCAGAATCCCGCGCTGCGCCAGGCGTTCGCGGATAGTGCGGGCGCGCCCGGCGCCGCCGCCAGTCATCCGGCAGAGCAGGAAATTTGCCGCGCTGGGATAGACATGAACGCC
>DAOTWI010000379.1:0-2251 GCA_034436075.1 Roseiflexus sp. | reverse complement strand
CTGGTGGTGCGGCGCGGGCGCACGCTGGACGTGATCCGTGATCTGGTGCGCGACTCCGGCGCGGCCGGCGTCGCCTGGAACCGTGACTACACTCCCTTTGCGCGCCGGCGCGATGCGCAGGTCGAAGCATTGCTCCACGATCTGAACGTCGAAACGTTCATCGGCGAAGAGGCAGTCATTCTCGGTCCCGACGATGTGCGCACCGGCGATGGACGTCCATACGCCGTGTACACGCCCTACTGGCGGCGCTGGCGCGCGCTGGTGGAACAACGTCGTGATGAGGCGCTGCGCGAAGTCGAGCCGCCGTTGTTGCATCCGGTTCCCGACCGCATTGCCGATTTGGCAATCCCGGACATCGCAGACCTCGGCATCACTGTCTCCCAGCGCATTCCTCCAGGCGGTGAAACGCCTGGCGCCGCGCGACTGGCGGCGTTCGTCGATCTGGCTGCCACTCACAGCATTGCGGGCTATGCAGATGGACGCAACCTGCTGGCGGAACCAGCGACCTCGCGCCTGTCGCCCTACCTGCGGTTCGGGTGTGTGGCACCGCGTGCGGCGCTGCGCGCCGCGCTGCGCCTGCTTGATCGTGTGGGGAACG
Source organism: Roseiflexus sp. (assembly GCA_034436075.1). GTDB lineage: Bacteria > Chloroflexota > Chloroflexia > Chloroflexales > Roseiflexaceae > Roseiflexus. The sequence goes on along the minus strand of DAOTWI010000379.1, from coordinate 1,653 downwards.
ATCAGGACGCAGAACAAACCGCCCGATCGGTCGAGACCTGGATCGGGGAACTCGCCTGGCGCGATTTCTACTATCAGATCCTGTGGCATTACCCGCACGTGCTGCAACGTTCGTTCAAAGTGCAGTACGATGCGCTGGCGTGGGAAAACGCCCCGGCGCTGTTCGACGCCTGGAAGGAAGGGCGCACCGGCTACCCGATTGTCGATGCCGCCATGCGCCAGTTGAATCAGGAAGCCTGGATGCACAACCGGGCGCGCATGATCGTCGCGTCGTTCCTGACGAAAGATCTGCTGATCGACTGGCGCTGGGGCGAGCGCCACTTTATGCAGCAACTGGTCGACGGCGATCACGCCGCTAACAATGGCGGCTGGCAGTGGAGCGCCGGTACCGGCACTGATGCACAACCCTACTTCCGTATTTTCAATCCGGTCAGCCAGGGGCAGAAGTTCGACCCGCAAGGCGTGTATGTGCGTCGTTATCTGCCAGAACTGGCACAGGTTCCCGACCGTTACATTCACGCGCCGTGGACCATGCCGCGCGCCGAACAACAACGGTGCGGCGTGATCGTCGGGCGTGACTATCCGGCGCCGATCGTCGATCACGCACAACGACGAATGCGCGCACTGGCGCTCTATCGCGCAGTGTCATCGGTTGCGCTTTAGGTGCGGCAATGCTATAGTTAGAGTGTAACGGAGCGTCAGGCATCGGCGCCCAATGCCTGACCTGTGATGCGTTTCGGTTGTTTGTTTGTACGTTGACAAGTGATTGGCTCCTCGAACAGCGCAATGGTTCGATAGTCCTGCGGTGCATAATAAAGAGATGGCCGGGCTGGAGCATCATCAGGCAGCCCGCCCGCACGATTGACGCCGCAGGTATCGCCGCGCATTCGCGGGCTTTGGTCTACCCGCAGGCGGATGATGTGCAATGCTGCCGCAGACGGAAGCGAACGCTCCGTACACAGGCGGTTCCGCTCAGATGGCATCGTTGCGCGTCTGGCGTTCTGAACGTTTCAACGCTCCGCTGCGGAAGGCGCCTGGCTCGCGTCTGATCCCTGGAGCCGATGCTTGACGACACCAAGTATCAGGAGAAGATTAAACGACCCATGGCTACCGACAATCTGCGTCTCGATGTCGCTGTGTTTATCGACTTCGAGAACGTCTATGTCAGCGTTCGCGACAAACTCGACGTCAATCCGAACTTTGAGATCATCATGGATCGCGTCGCGGACCTGGGACGGGTGGTGATCGCCCGTGCATACGCCGACTGGTATCGCTATCCGCGCGTGACGAGCGCCCTGTACGCCAACGGCATCGAGCCGATGTATGTGCCGACCTATTACTACGACCGTGATTTGGGTCGGACGGGGCGCGCCATCAAGAACAGCGTCGATATGAACCTCTGTATCGACGCGATGAAAACGCTCTACACCAACCCGAACATTGGCAAATTCGTGCTCGCTACCGGCGACCGCGACTTCATTCCGCTGGTGAATGCGATCCGCCAGCATGGGAAGGAAGTCATCATTATCGGGGTCGGCGGCGCCGCCTCCGGTCACCTTGCCCAGAGCGCCGATGAGTTCATCTTCTACGAGCAGTTGCTGGGCAAGAAGCCGCAGCCGTTGCAGTCCGACACGCCGCGCGTCCGCGCGGCAGA
>DAOTWI010000378.1:0-9275 GCA_034436075.1 Roseiflexus sp. | reverse complement strand
AATGGCGGTCAACCCGGTCACTGGCGGCGCCGTTGCATTCGGAGTCGGCGGCGGCGGCAGCGCCGCCACGGTTGCCGGCAGCGGCGTCGGTACAGTCTCGTTCGAGACCGGCAAACTGCGCAGGTCGTCGGGCGCGATGGTCAGCAGCGTGCGGCTGACCCATCCGGTTATCTTGCGCTCGTTGATCATTTTCACCCAGGTGCTGTCGGCGTTGCGCGCCAGCAGCGTCACGCTTTCCCCCGCATTGATCTGATCGATCACCAGACCGCGCAGACTCGGGCTGGTGCGCACATTGCCGCCGTTGAACACGGCGGCTTTGAGCAGATTGTCGGGCGTGGCGACGGGCAGTTGCGCCGCCAGGTTCTGATCAACGACCAGCAGCGTGCGGCTGACCCACCCGCTCAGTCCTGTCGATGTTGAAATAAGGTACCATTCACCATCGATGCTGCGTTCGGCGAGGGTGACGGCTTCGCCGAGCGACAATCGCCCTACCACCTCTGCTTCACGATTGGGCGCGCGCCGGATGTTGCCCGCAATCGTCGCCGTGCCGGTCAGTTCCTGCGTTGCCACAACCGTTGGCGACGGTTCCGCCGTCGCGGCCGGGCGGGTCGCGGTTGGCGTCACCGCAGGGGCAGGCGTTGGCTCAACAGCCAGGGCGTAAAAATCGTTGAAGAACGGTGGCAGCACATCGAGCGGCGCGGGATCGGATCGCGCAATCTCGCCGTCTGCTCCACGAGCGATGGCAATCACCGTGTACGTTGCGCTCTGGCGCGGTGTCGGCGCATCGGAACGGCGGTCGAGCACCACCTGCGCCTCGCCGCTCAACGAGTCGGGTTGCGCGAGCGCCGTTTCGGGGTTGAACCAGGGGAACTCCTGATCACCTTCACGAATGAGCGCCGTCACAGTGGCGCCGGATGGCAGGTTCTCGGTTCTGACGACTACAACGATCTTGCCTCTGCCGACGACTTCGGCGCGTTCGATGACGACGCGCGGCGGCGGCGGCGGCGGTGTTGCCGGCGTCCCTGAGTCGCCTGGGGCGAATGTCAATGCCAGAACGGCAATCACGCCAATGAGGACGACGGGCGCCAGAACGATCAGCGCCTTGACTGCCGGCGGCGCAGCGCGGAAGCGCTCTCCCAGGGTGCGCGGTTCCTCTTCAGGGAGCGACGTGTAATCAATGGTCTCACTGATCCCGCCAATATCGGGCAGCGGCAGTTCATTCTGCCGGGCGGCGCGTCGCCGCCGCGCAAGAATCAATGCGATGGCGACGAGCAGAATGGCACCGACCAGCAGTGCAATGAGAATCTCTTGCGACATCGAACGTTCCGGTCCTTTCGATCAGCGCCAACAGGAAGCATCAACTGCTCTTCCTGTACTGCGGCTATCATATGACAATCATGCACAAGATGCAAGCGATGCATGTGATGCCGATGTTGAGAAACCCGTAGATCCGCCTGCCAGAGTGTAAAATGTAGCACCTGTGCTATAATCACGCGGCAATAGTCACAAAGAATCCAGGGGGCGCAGTATGAAAGACCTGTTTCGGCGTGTTCCGAAGCGTTTCACGGCAGCGCGCATCGAACATCAGACGCTCCCCGATAACATGTGGGTCAAGTGCCCGTCCTGCGGCGATTTGATCTACACCAGACAATTCAGCGACAATCTGAAAGTCTGCAAGTGCGGCTATCACATGCGTCTGGCGGCGCGTGAGTGGCTGGGGTTGTTCGACGACGGCTCCTTTGCCGAGTTCGACGCGGCGCTGGCGCCGGTGGATGCGCTTGGTTTTGTGTCACCCCGCCATGGGTACGAGCAGAAGTTGAGCGCAAGCCAGGAACAGACCGGGCTGAACGATGCGCTCATCACCGGCTGCGGCGCACTTGATGGGATGCCGTTGTGCCTGGCAATCACCGAATTTGAGTTCATCGGCGGTTCGATGGGCAGCGCATTTGGTGAACGGCTGGCGCGCGTCATCGAGCGCGCCGCTGATGCGCGCGTTCCGCTGGTGACGATCAACGCCAGTGGCGGCGCGCGCCAGGAAGAAGGAACCCTGGCGCTGCTCCAGATGGCGAAGGTGAACATGGCGCTGACCCGCCTGGCGGCGGTTGGGCAACCTCACATTGCCGTACTGGTCGATCCGTGCTACGGCGGCGTGCTGGCGTCATACACCTCGGTTGCAGACATTATCATTGCGGAACCTGGCGCACGGATCGGTTTCGCCGGACGGCGAGTTATCGAGCAGACCATCCGGCAAAAACTGCCTGCCCACTTTCAAACCGCTGAGTTCCTGTTGAGTCATGGCATGATCGATATGGTGACGCCGCGCAGCGAATTGCGGAGCGTTCTGGCGACCTTGCTCGGGTTGTACCGCGATGCATCCGGACGCGCGCCCGACCTGCAGCGCGCGCTGGCGCTGGCGCGCGCTCAGGGGTGATTGTTCCGATGAAAACGCCAACGCTGTCTCCGTGGGACAAAGTACAACTGGCGCGGCATCCCCGCCGTCCGCATACACTCGATTATGTGCGCGCGTTGTGCGACGATTTTATCGAGTTGCACGGCGACCGGCGCTATGGTGACGACGCGGCGATGGTCGGCGGTCTGGCGCGCTTCGCCCACCGCACCGTCGTGATCGTCGGGCATCAGAAGGGGAGCGACGCACGAGAGAATGTGCGTCGCAACTTTGGCATGGCTCGTCCGGAAGGGTACCGCAAGGCGCTGCGTCTGTTTCGCCTCGCCGAGAAGTTTGGCTTTCCGCTGATCTGCTTCATCGACACTCCCGGCGCCGATCCGAGCATGGAGTCGGAGGAGCGCGGACAGGGAAATGCCATTGCCGAAAATATCCTGGCGCTTGCCGGGTTGCGCGTGCCGATTGCGGCGTGCGTGATTGGCGAGGGGGGCAGCGGCGGTGCGCTGGCGCTTGGCGTCGCCGATCGCCTGCTGATGCTCGAACACGCTATCTACTCGGTCGCAGCGCCCGAAGCGGCCGCCTCGATTCTGTGGCGCGATGCGAACAAAGCGCCGGAAGCGGCGGATGCGATGAAGATTACGGCGCAGGATCAGTACGACCTGGGGATTGTCGATGAGATCATTCCCGAACCAGATGGCGGGGCGCATACCGATGCTGCAACAACGGCGGCGGCGGTAGGAAAGGCGCTGCGCGCAACGCTCGATGAATTGACCACGCTGCCAATCGACGAATTGCTCCAGCGCCGCTACGCCCGCTATCGCGCAATCGGCCAGGTTCAGGAACGTCAACCGTCGCCAGGCGAAACGCTTCCGCCGCTGCCGTTCAAGGGACGGTAATGCGCGTCAACAACAGCGCATGATCACCGGCGTCTTCCGCGCGCTCGCCAGCGGTGCGCAACGGCAGCCTGGCAAAGGTGTGCGGATCATACACGCCCAGCGCCAGGCGATACACGCCAGCCGGGAGGTCGGGCGGGAGCGGAACGCGGTGCAGAGTCGAAAAGCACCGTCCCGGACGCCACATCCGCGAGGGCCAGCGTCCCGTGTCGAGCGGCACGTCGATCTGCGCCACCCGTTCACCCCTGTCATTCACCATGTGAATGAACAGAAAATAGTCGGCATCGACTGGCGCCAGCGCATGCCATTCCAGCGTGATAGTCAGCGCATTGCCAGATCGGATCGCGGATGCGTCCAGGTCATAGCCGCGCAGGTGAATGGCGTCGCCAAAATCCGCCTCCCGCGGCTGCACGACTGGCGGCGGCGCCTGATAGACGTAGGCGTAATTGATGCCGTGGATGCGCACGGTGTGCAGCGGTTTCAAACGACGAAATGGTTGGTGGAGTTCGGGCCGGGTGTTGCGCTGCAACTGGTCGATATATGTGACGACATAATCGACCCGGCGCGGGTCGCGGATCGCCTGGAGCGGCGCAACCCCGGCAGGCGCAAACGGGCTTAAGACTGACTGGTAGAACACCGCGACGGGACGATCCTTCCCATCGGGCTGCGAGGCGATGAATGCCGCAGCCATTTCGAGCCCTTCGCCCCAACCGATCGGCAGGACCTGTTCCGCTGCCGGACCGCCCCCCAGCAGAGGGCTATAGTATGCCAGGTAGTATGGGTGATACCAGAGCAGATTGACCGCCAGCACAATCACAGCGACCGCATAGCCCGCGGCGACCATCCGCTGCGGTGGAACGACAACAATGCTTTTGAGCCTGTGCCAGAGAAAACCGGTGCTGCGGCATATCCCGGCAGCTGCCAGGATCGTCAGCGCCGGAAAGACCGGCAGGGCATACCGGTCGAACTTCTTTGCCATCACGGTGATTGCAGCAACGAAGAGCGCAACGAAAAGCGCCAGCAGCAGCAACCAGCGGCTCGATCCGCTCCAGGCGCGCCTGCCGTCGGATACGGCGAAGCCGATCCACAGCAAAACGCCGATCAACGTCCAGGGCGCCATGCGAAACGCGATTGCCGCCAGGTAGAAGAGTGGTCCTGGATCATCAACGGCGCGCCCCATAAAGAAATTGCCCCATGGATGCGGCGCGCCGCCATCGAGGAAGATCTCGTTCACCACCCGTTGGATCGTGTCCACCGGTCTGACCCACATAGCGGGCCAGAACGCCACCCAGATGACTGCCGCCACGCCGCCCCACACGCAGAGCGGCGCGATGCACCGAATGAGCGCCTGCCCGAATGATCGGATGTCACGTATCGAGTCCCGCTGCCAGAGCAGTGCAACCAGCCCTGCCAGCGGCGCGAGCAGCAACGCAGGCGACTTCGTCAGTAAACCGAGTCCGAATGCTACTGCGCTGCCGATCCACCACGATGATCGGCTCAGGCTCGGCTCACGACGCTCAAGCGCCATGAACATGAGGAGCAGACTCAACGTCATCAACGAGGTGAGCGTGGCATCCATGTGGAACAGTTGCGAGTGCGCGACCAGAAACGGTTCGCCGATCCACAGGAGCGCGGCAAGCAGAGCGATATGGATGCCAAACAGCCGTCTGAGAAGCGGATATGAGAGCGCAATTGCAAGTGACGTTAGTATCGCTGCCGGAAGGCGCATAAGGGGATAGAAGGTGTCCCTGCCCTCATGCATGACCTCAGCAGCGGTCAGGGTTTCGTACAGCCAGTGCCCTGCCGCACCGAGCCAGAGGGTCGTAACGGCGGGATGCCCGAAGTAGAATGTATCAGCGAAATTGCCAGTAGCAAGAGCCGTAGCGAAGCGTTGTGAGAGAGCAATCCAGTGGTATGCTTCATCGACTGTCAAAAAGTTGCCATTGGGCCAGCGCGCAATCATTGCCAGAAGGAAGAGCGTCACAGGCAATGCCGGCGCCGCACGGCGACTCAGAACACGCGCGAAGGCTGCCACACAACTCCTTTCACTGCAAGCCTTGCCGGCATCAGAGCATTCAGGTTGATGCCGGCGCACACCGGGACACAATCGCGCCTCGACGGCGTCGTCACTGCGTGATCACAATGCCCGACTGTCGTTTATGGCAGATATGCGGATACGTTGCTGTCAACGACGGCGGAAACGGCTACCGGCGGGTCTCAACCGGCGAATGCGCCTGTGACGACTCAGCTTCAGTGTCCTGCGCATCGCCGGGAGACCCCCGTTTCACGCGCATGCCGAGCATGAGTGTACCAAAAAGGAGTGCGCCCATTGTTGCGAACACGGCAATCGTCAGCGGCGACTCGCTCTTTGCAAGTTCGTACCCCAGCGCAGCAAACGGCAGGATCATCAGCACAACAGCCAGCGCAGTCCAGATGCGATCAAAAGTGTTCATCGGCAATGCCTCGGATCTGTCCAGACTCACACAAGACATATGGTACCATACTTTTGACGCATCGTGCAGCGCCGCGTCACCTGGCGGCCTGATAGATCTCCGGCGGTAATGCCAGCAGGTGCAGAACACGTCGTTGCAGTGGTGAAAGCGGCGTGACATCGCCAGGGAAAGAGTTTATGCCGGGGGTCAGCGTAATATCACGGAAGGCGTCGAGCAAACGCTCGCCGTTTGTGCGCGATGCCGCGCGTTTGTCGTCCATGGCGGGCAAGAGCCCTTCCTGGATCAGTTGGAGGCGGGCAATCGTTTCCAGCAACACGAGCATGCGCAGCCCCAGCGCAAGCAGACGCACCAACCCGATCTCCAGTTCCGGGGTATGCACCTCGTGCGGACTCAGCGACAATGGCCGGCCGTGTAATCGCTCGAAGCCCGCGACGGGCAGGGTCGCAATCGAGAGCGCCCGATCCGCAGGCAGATCGTGTTGAGGAATGTTTGAACCAAGCATTCGCCAGCCCAGGCGCCGGATTGCCTGAGCCAGCGCATCGGTATCGATCGAAACGGTCAAACGCACATCACGCTCGACGCGCACGCCCGTTGGGCGCCCACGGTACCGGCGCACCATGCGCTCTTCGATCTGCTCGGTAAAATCCAGGCGCAACAGACCATGCACCTGGTAACTGTCGAGAATGGCATGTGCGGCTTCACGCAGATCGTCGAGCGAGCGGGGACGGCGCTTTCCGCGTTTGCGCTGACCAAGCGCCAGCAATGCCGCTTCCGCGCGCGCCAGTCGCGTGCGGAGCGCTTCTTCCAGCAGATGCGCCTGAACTGGTGAGCGCACAGCGATTCGTCGCTCGTCCCAGGTGATCGCTGTCCCGTTGATAGCCACGCTTGCTGGCGCAGACCACTCGATGCTGTTTGTCATTGCCTGGTGGTGGCCGTTCCGTTCTCGAACGCATGGAGAGGCGCCAGCCGGCAAATAATCAACCAGAGGATGCGCGCCATCAGACGATTCATTGGGGAACAGGCAGAGGTACTCGCCATTGCGCATGTGAATGGCGCCCCGGAGTTCGAGAGCGGTCAGCGCATCACCCACAAATCGATGCCGCTGCGAGGGAAGCGTGTCTGCCAGCCGTTCCAACATGGCAGTGAATAGCCCAGACTGCACGTGATCATCAGGGAATGACCATGCGATAAGTGGTATGTTCGATGGAACGAGCGTCGCCAGAACGACGGATTGCAGAATGGTTCGGGCGCGCCAGGGATGCGCTTTGCTGATCTGAAACGAACCGTTCGGCGAGATATGCCACGAGCGTCCTTCGTACCGGCGCAGATGCACCTGTTCAGCAGGCAACGTCCACGTCCGAAGCGCATACCGGTTAAGGTCCGTTTCGATCGACTGCCATGTGTCGTCGTGGCTGAGACCGATCAGGACATCGTGAAGGCGATCAATGCCGAGATCAAGAGGTGTGACCGTGCTGCCGGTGCACCAGCGCAGCGTCTCTGCATGGAGCGATGCCCACTGGTGCACTGTGTTGGGTTTATGATTGCTGCACGAGAGCAGGTGCGCCAGCCAGATAGCGGTCGTCCAGCCGACGCTGAGGTTGCCCCAGTAGGCGCGGGTCGGAATGTGACGATCCAGCGTTTGAGGAATGCCTGCACGACGCATATGAGCAATGAGGAGGGGGATGTCATCACTATACTCAGAGGCGACGTTCAGAGTTTCTGGACGTTCGTGAGTGTAGAACATGGTTGTCAACCTGTAGGTCTCCATTGCAGAACGTTGCCTGGCGTCTGAAATGGTATCAGTCAGGGATGATCACCCCTTTGCAATTTTCGTTGTCAAGGTGAACATTTGTTAAGAGACGGTTGTAAGGTATAATGATGGCATGACGACCTATCTATCACCTCCGCAGTGCTCTGTGTTGCCGGGCGGGCTGCGCGTCTTGATCGAACCGCTGCCATACGCCCATTCGGTGTCGGTCGGTTGTTTCGTCGGCGTCGGCGCCGGCCACGAGGAGCGGCACGCGAGCGGCATCGCGCATTTCATCGAGCATATGCTGTTCAAAGGCACGCAGCGCCGCCCATCGCCCAAACTGATCGTCGATTCTATCGAAGGGATCGGCGGGATTCTGGATGCGTACACCAGTTTTGAGTCGACGGTGTACTACGCCAAAGTCGCCGATATCTATTTCGAGCGGGCAATCGATGTGCTTTCCGATATGCTCACGGCGCCGCGCTTCGACCCGCTCGATATCGAAAAAGAGCGGCGCGTCATTGCCGAGGAATTGCATCAGACGGAAGATACGCCTTCAGAACTGGTGCATCTGTTGCTCGACGCAGCGATGTGGGGCGATCAACCGCTTGGGCGGGATATTGCTGGCAGCGAAGAGACGATCGCGGCATTTACCGCCGAACAGATCGTCGCCTTCTGGCGCACCCATTACACAAAGCGGAACATGGTCATTTCGATTGCGGGCCACGTCGATGCACAACGCGCGCTCGACGCGGTCGCCGCCGCTTTTGATGCGCTTCCAGAGGGATCGCCGGGCGTCTTGCTGCCGAGTAAGCCGCCGTTGCCTGGTCCTGCGTTGACCTTGCGCTGTGACGACAATGAGCAGGGGAACTTTTGCATTGGCTTTCGCGGTCTCGCTTACAACGACCCCGACCGCCGCGCTCTGCTGGTCTTCGATACGGTGGTAGGGAGCGGTCCGTCGTCGCGTCTCTTCCAGGAGATCCGCGAGGAGCGAGGGTTGGCGTATACCATTGGCAGTTATAGCCGCGACCATCACGATACCGGGAAATGGATCGTCTTTGGCAGCGTCGAACCGCTGAGTCTGCGCGAATGCCTGGCGACGGTGATGGCTGAACTGCGGCGTGTGCGCAATGAAGGGATTACCGCCGATGAACTTGCGCAAGTCAAGGAACAGGTGAAAGGCGGCATTCTCCTGTCGCTCGAAGATACCTGGGCGATTGCATCGCGCAATGGGTCCCACCAGTTGCGCTACGACCGCGTCATTCCCATCGAACAGGTGGTCGCTGATGTCGAGATGGTGTCGCGCGATGATGTGCTGCGCGTTGCACAACGGGTCTTGTGTGACGACTATTTGCATATGGCGGTCATCGGTCCGTACGAGGACGCGACTGACCTCGAGTCGCTGTTGACTGTGGAGAATCCTTCGGTTTCTGAGAGGCGTCAGGGGTGATGCGCTGCCAGGCGCCAGATCCCATACGCCCCATCGCCGATGACCACCGCCTCGATCGCCTCGGTCACCCCGCGCTGGCAGGCTTCGGACCATACACGCCCGCCAAACGTGGCAGAATCCGTCAGCGCAGTCACAGAGCGCTGACGCTCCGCCGCGATCAACCAGCGCGTTGGGGCGTTGGCGCGGCGCACGCGTGCGGGTCGTGTCCACGCACCCGATCGTGATTTCTGTCCGGCTCTTGATGCGTGTAGGGGCGAGCACGCCGTCCATTCTCACGTACACCCGCGGCGAAGCGGGATGCGCGGCAGGCGGGGGCGTCCCGCGG
>DAOTWI010000377.1:0-1647 GCA_034436075.1 Roseiflexus sp. | reverse complement strand
TGAGTCGGGCATGGTCGGGGTGCTGCTGGCGGGATCGGCGCACCTCGGCGATCAGACGCGCGTGCTGATTACCGGGCGCGATGCGCTGCTGTTGGGCGCTGCGGTTGGCATTTTCTTCCCGCTGGTTGCGTACCTGCTGCGCCGCTTCGCTCCGCCGCCGGAGGAACAGGCGCCGCGTCCCTGGTATACGCGCGCCGGTCTCTGGTTGCTCCGGCAGGCCATTGTGCTGGGAGGGGCGGGCTTGCTCGGCTGGGTCGCCTATCGTTCGCTTCGCCAGCAGGTGATGCGCCTGTTGCCGGGTCTGGCTGGTCGGTGATGAAACAGACGCTTCGTATGCGCCTGACCTGCGTCGATCCGCCACGCTACGAGGAGCAGTCGCTTGAATTCGGGCTGCAAGACCGCGATGGCAATCTGATGCCAGGCGTTGCGCTGCCGAATGGTGCGCTGCTCTTTTCTTTCGAGGTGCAGGCGGAGGTTCGATCCGATGGCAGTGTCAATATCAGCGGACGTTTCGTGCATGGTCCGCCGCAGGGTCGCTTCCTCTGCCTGGGACTGCGACCGCCAGGCGGCGCCTGGATCAAACGCATCAAGGTTCCACTCGGATCGATCACCGCTGACCTGGTGAACAGCGCAGGCAATGGCGCACTGGCAGCGACGGTTGCCGGCGACCGCGCTGCGACTGTTCAGTTGCAACAACCCTGGCATCGGATTGAATTGCCCGGCGGCTGATGATTGTTGAACAATGATTCCGCTATCCGCCTTGTAGCCCGGCGGCTGATGGTTGTTGAAAAAATTATTCCGCTGCCCGCCTACCCGCCCAGCGACTGAAGTCGCGGGCTATGGAAAGCAAAGCCCGCCTTCGCGGGCTTAACCGGGCAGTACCGGATTATTTCCTCAACAACCATACGCCGCGGGCTAGACCGTACAATCGCCAACCTGTTCCAGATGCTGGTTTGCATTGTCTATGGCTTCTGATCAGCAGCAGAATATCCTCCGCCGCCGCCTGATGGTGCGCGGCATCGTGCAGGGGGTCGGCTTCCGCCCGTTCGTCTATGGTCTGGCGCAACGTCTGAGGTTGGGCGGGTTTGTGCTGAACGATAGCGACGGTGTGACGCTGGAGATCGAGGGTCCCGCCAGCGCGCTCGACGCCTTTGAGCAGACGCTACGCACCGCGCCGCCGCCGCTGGCGCGGATCGATGCGATCAGCGTCGAACCGGTTGCGCCGCGCGGCGAAATGCTCTTCCGCATCGAAACCAGCCGCGCCGCAGCCGTGCGTAACACCCTGATCTCCCCCGACGTGGCAACCTGCGACGATTGCCTGCGCGAACTGTTCGATCCCGCCGACCGGCGCTTTGGCTATCCCTTCATCAACTGCACCAACTGCGGTCCGCGTTTCACGATTGTGCTCGACGTGCCGTATGACCGGGCGCAGACGACGATGCGCGTCTTTCCGATGTGCCCGGCATGCCAGGCGGAGTACGACGATCCGCTCAACCGCCGGTTCCATGCGCAACCCAACGCCTGCGCCGTGTGCGGTCCGTCGCTGGCGCTCCACTGGTGGTCGGGGGCGTGGGGTTCGACCGGCTCAGCCCACGGTAGTGAGGCGGCGTGGGGTTCGACCGGCTCAGCCCACGCGGAGCAGGCGGC
>DAOTWI010000376.1:0-9934 GCA_034436075.1 Roseiflexus sp. | reverse complement strand
TGGCGGCGCAAGCGGCGGCAATACCGGCGGCGCTGCCACGAATCCAAATGCACCGATCATCATCGCGTGGCTGCCCAACGAGTCGGGCGCCGACCTCAAAGATGCTCGTGACGCTATTGGCGCCGTGATCAGCGAAACGCTTGGCCGGCCAGTCGAACATCGCACCACCACCGACTATCTCATCGCAGTTGAGGCGCTGGCGAACAACACGGCACACATCGGGTTCTTCGGCGCAGAAGGATATGTGCAGGCGCATGACAAGAATCCTCAGGTCGTGCCGTTGGTGATCCCCAGCGGCGCCGATGGCCGGCTGGAAACCGCCGTCTACTACAGCTGGCTGGCGGTGGCGCGCGGGCAGGAAGGCGCCTATCAGGAAAACGGCGTCTTCACGATCGACAATATTCAGGGCAAGCGCTTTGCTTTCGTCTCTGCCCAGTCCACTTCCGGCTTCCGCGTCCCGGCAGCGAGTATTGTAAAGTACTTCAGCCAGCAGGAGAAGTGGAAGAGTCTCACTGCCGAAGAACTGGTTGAGGGTGGTGCGAACCGGTTCTTCAGCGAGGTGCAGTTTGGCGGATCGCACCAGGGGTCTGCCGCCAGCCTGCTTTCAGGACAGGTTGATGTTGCAGCCTTCTGCGATGTCTGTGTCCAGAATTATGTCGAGCCGGCTTCGGGTGAAACGAACAAGCCCGGCGCGGTGTATCGCGTGCTGCAAAACGCCTCCGAACCGTTCGACAAGTTCCCCGGCGCTGAATTTGTTATCATCTCATCGACGCCAGTGATCAACGCTCCACTGGTGGCGAATGGCAGCATGCTCAGCGCCGATGAGATTAAGCGCCTGCAAGAGAAGTTGACCTCAGATGAGGTGGCAAACAATCCGCGCATCTTCGCAACCAAGGCGGAGATCGACGCTGGCTTCAAGCCGCTTTTCCGCAAGACGAAGGATGAGCGCTTCCTCGTGGTCGAGGACTCGTTCTTCGATCCCATTCGGGCGTTGCGCTGATCGAACATGCAACGATGGCATTGGTTCTGGTGCACGTGTATCAGAACCAATGTCAGTTCAACGCAGAGAGGGTCCATGAGCCTGCTTGAGATTAAGAACGTCACCAAGCGGTACAGTCCGGAAACGCTGGCGCTCAATTCGGTTGACTTTGCGGTGGAAACCGGAGAGTTTGTGGCGATTATCGGTCCATCCGGCGCCGGGAAGTCGACGCTCCTCCGCTGCATCAACCGGCTGATCGACATCAGCAGCGGCGATATTCGTTTCGATGGCGTGAGCGTGCCGCGATTGCGCGGCGCTGCGTTGCGTCGCTATCGCACCCGGATCGGGATGATCTTTCAGCATTATAATCTTGTTAATCGCCTGAGCGTCATCGAAAATGTGCTGCATGGTCGGCTTGGCTACAAGAATACGCTGCAAGGGGTCCTTGGTCTGTATACCGAGCACGAAAAGCGCGAAGCGGTGCGTATTCTCGAAACGCTTGGACTGAGCGATCAGACGTATAAACGCTGCGACCAACTGAGCGGCGGGCAGAAGCAGCGGGTCGGCATTGCGCGCGCGCTGGTGCAACAGCCAAAGATGATGCTGTGTGATGAACCGATTGCCTCGCTCGATCCCGGCTCGGCGAAAGTGATTATGGATACGCTGCGCGACATTAATCAGACGATGGGCATTACCCTGCTGGTCAACCTGCATCAGGTCGATGTTGCGCTGCATTACGCCGAGCGGATTATTGGCATCAACCGCGGGCAGGTGATCTACGATGGTCCGCCGGAGACGTTGAGCAATGAGCAGATCTATCAGATTTATGGCTCAGAAGCTGGCGAACTCATCCTCGATCTGAAGGAGCGGTATGCAGCCTGAAGCCTTTTTTCTCCGGCGGCGCGCGCAATCGGCGATCTTTTTTGTCGCGATCCTCGGATTGACCTACGGCAGCATCCTTCTCACCCAGTTCGATGTTATCCAGGGACTGGCGGCAATCCCGCGCGCCTTCGCCTGGGGCGTCGTCAACTTTGTTCCCGATGAGCGCGCATGGACGCGTCTGCCGCGCATCCTGGAAAAACTGAAAGAGACGGTGCTGATGGCAATCGCTTCGTCGAGCATTGCGTCGGTGTTTGGGCTTGGATTGGCGCTGCTCGGCGCCAATACGACGCGCCCGCATCCCTGGTTCAGCCTGCCGGCGCGTATGCTCGCCAGCATTTTCCGCAATATTGATGTGTCGGTCTGGGCGCTGATCCTGCTCTTTTCGTTTGGGCAGAGCGGCTTTACCGGCTTCTTTGCCCTGTTCTTCGTCACGCTCGGCTTCATTACGCGCGTGATGGTCGAGACGATCGACGAGGTGAGCACCGACGCGGTGGAGGCGCTGCGCGCAACGGGCGCCAGGTATGGCGCGATCATCAGCCAGAGCGTTATCCCCGCCTGCCTGCCGCAACTGATCAGCTGGGTGCTCTATATGATCGAAACCAACATCCGCAGCGCCACGCTGGTGGGTATTCTCACCGGCACTGGCATTGGTTTCCTGTTCGATCTCTACTTCAAGAACTTCAACTACGGCGCAGCCAGCCTCGTGGTGCTGGCGACCGTTGTGGCCGTTTTGCTGATTGAAACGGTATCGAACGCTATTCGAAGGACGATCCTCTGATGGAAGCGACAATCCCATCTCGCCGCATCCGGGTGCGCCCCAGAAACCGCGCCAATCTCGTGATTCAGGCGACGCTCCTGGCGCTCACCGTCCTGACTATCTATGGGTTGGCGACGATTGATGCGCGCAATGTGGACTTTTTCGCCGCGTTTGGCGATATGCTCAACAATTTTCGGGTGGTGCTGCTTGAGGCGCGGCTCAAGAATCTGAGCTGGTTTGAGCTATTCCGAGAATTAATGATCACCGTTGGGCTTGGACTGCTCACAACCGTACTTGGGGCAGTGTTTGCCTTCTTCTTCGCTCTGTTCGCCGCGCAAAACCTGGCGCCGCGCCGCGTCACCGATGCGGTCAAAGCCGTTATGGCGTTCGTGCGGGCAGTGCCGACGGTGCTCTGGGTGCTCTTCTTTGCGGTCACCGCCGGTCTTGGCGCGGCCGCTGCCGTCATTGGCATGACGTTCCATTCGATCAGCTATCTCGTCAAAGCGTATGCTGAGACGTTCGAGGAACTCGATGAGGGGGTGCTCGAGGCGCTGCGAGCCAGCGGCGCTAATTGGTGGCAGACGGTGTTTCAGGCGGTCGTGCCCTCGTCGGCATCGGCGCTCCTCTCGTGGACGTTCGTGCGTTTCGAGATTAACTTCTCGGTGGCGATTGCGATGGGCGCAACGGCTGGCGCCGGCGGCATTGGCTTCGATATGTTTATGGCAAGCGGATTCTACCTCGACCTCCGCGAACTGGGCATCTTTACCTATGCGGTGCTGCTCTTCGCCATTCTGCTGGAATGGGGGGCGACGCGTTTGAAGGAAACAGTTGGCGTGAAACGCTAGATGTGGTTCGCATGAACCACTCTTCGACTGCGGTGCAATCCACGCTGGCTTCGACAGGCTCAGCCAGCGCCAATTTGCACAGTACCATCGCGCAACGTTTTGAGTGCAGTCAGTGCTGGCTTCGACAGGCTCAGCCAGCACTGGTGCGAAAGGTTGTTGATACGTCCCATGGGCGTCTGGACTGTCTCACATATTCTCAGTTGCAGCCCGCCGCACCTGGTTTGTGAACTGGCGGAACAGGCGCTGGCGCGGTACGACCGCAATGCCATCACGTTTATCAGCGGACCGCGCTGCGTTCTGATGCAGTTGCGGATGATCGACGGCGTCGCAGAAACTGCTTTCAACGCCGGTGAAATCCTGGTCACCGAAACGCGGCTGGAACTCGACGGGCAGTTCGGCTTTGGCATGGTGATCGGCAATACCCCCGATCACGCCACTGCCCTGGCGATCCTCGACGCGGCTCTGCGGATGCCGGGCGATCCGCACGCCGACCTGCGCCCGCGCATTGCGGAACTGGGTCGTATGCTCAGCGCCGCACGCGAACGCCGCTTTGCCGCCGCCGCTGCGACGAGGGTTGAGTTTGAAACGTTCTGAACCATGACGACGATTGTCGCTGCACCCCCTACACCGCTCGAACGGTTCAACGGGCGCACCTTTCGTGTGCTGCTCGATTGTCTGGCGCGCCCCGGCAGGGTCGGGCAGTTGCCTGCGCCTCCCTTCGCCGATCTGCCGCAGTTGCCAGACGGAACGCCGCCAAATCCGGTCGCCGTTGCGGCGTGCATGAGCCTGCTCGATCAGACCGTCAGCTTTGCGCAGGCAGCGGGCGAAGCGTGGCTGTCCGCCGATCATCCGTTGACGCACTGGATGGCGCTCCGCAGCAATGCTCGTCCGGTCGCGCTAGAAGCGGCAGACTTCGCACTCCTTCACGATCCGGCGAGTGCAGTCCTGCTCGGCGCATTGAAGGAAGGCACGCTCCTCTGCCCCGAACAGAGTTGCACGGCGTTTCTGTGCGTACCGGAGATCGTCGCTGGCGGCGCCACCCTGCGCCTGACCGGTCCGGGGATCGCTGGCGGGGCGACAGTTGGGCTGCCGGGTGTCGCGCCGGGCGAACTCGAGGCGCTGATAGCACGGCGCGGACGCTTTCCGCTTGGGATCGACATCGTTCTGATCGAGCAGCGGGGCTGCTGCCTGGGTTTGCCGCGCACGACGCAGGTTACTCGTCTTTGCTGACAGATCAGCGCCCGGCGACTGAAGTCGCGGGCTCCGGTTGCAAAGCCCGCCTGCGCGGGCTACACCGGGCGATACCGGATTCATTGTCCAAAGATTACGAAGCTTACGGGAGAGGCGCTTTTGGGAGAACGGAATGGGCTACGTAGCCGTTCGCGGCGGCGCTGAAGCGGTTGCTCGCGCTGAGGAATTGGTCGAGTGTCTGCGACTGATGGGGGGCAGTACGCCGCTGCACCTGCCGCAGATTCGCGATCAGCTCCGCCACGCCGTGAGCCGGGCGATGCACGAGGGTGCGCTCTACGCGCCGTTGCTGGCGGCGCTGGCAGTCAAGCAGGCTGAGGGCGACAGCATCGAAGCCGCCTTCTTGCTCCGCGCCTACCGCACGACGCTGCCGCGCGTGATGGCGTCACTGCCGGTTTCGGGACGCGACATGATGTGCCTGCGCCGCATTTCGGCGTCGTTCAAAGATATTCCTGGCGGGCAGCTGCTCGGTCCTGCCGCCGATTACCTGATCCGGCTCCTTCAACCTGCGCTTGCCGATGAAGATATGAGCGCCATCGCTCGCGCCGCCGAACACTACGAGGCGCTGGTCGGCATCGGCGGTCAGCGACCCGGCGAGGTCGGGCGCTTCCCCAAAGTGGCTGACTATATGCGGCAGGAGCGGATGATCGTCGATGCGCCGTCCGACCCGCTGCGCGAAACGCCGTTCGATATCACCCGCGAACCGCTCACCTTCCCCTGCCCGCGCAGTGCGCGCTTGCAGGCGATGGCGCAGGCTGACACCGGCAGCCTGATGAGCCTGGCGTACAGCAGCGTGCGTGGCTACGGCGATGCGCACCCGACGCTGGTTGAGTTGCGCTACGGCTACCTGCCTGTTCAGGTGGCGCATCCGCTCACTGGCGAACCGATCACAATCGGCGAGATCGAAGCCACTGAAGCCGAGATCGCCTCGAAAGCGCACAGTGTTGTCAACAGCGCCGAACCGCCGCGCTTCAACGTCGGCTATGGCTTTGCTTTCGGTCAGAGCGAACTCAAGGTCATGAGCATGGCGATCCTCGACAGTGTGCTGACGCAGGCGCGCATCGGCAGTCTCAGCGGCGAGTCCGGTCCCGCCGCCGACGAAGAGTTTGTGCTGTTGCACAGCGATGGCATCGAAGCAAGCGGCTTCGTCGCCCATTTCAAACTGCCGCATTATGTCACCTTCGAGGCCGATCTGCGCGTTCTCGACCGCGCCCGTGATCATCACGCCACCCGTCTCAGCCAACTGGTCGATCAGGCGCTGGAGGAGCAGGAATGAACACGAACATCGACCAGTTATACAACTTCGCCTTGCTCGACGAAGACGCCAAACGCGCGATCCGGCGCAGCCTGCTCAAAGCCGTGGCGCTCCCCGGTCACCTGGTTCCCTTCGCCAGCCGCGACCTGCCGATCGCGCGCGGCTGGGGCACCGGCGGTCTCCAGATCACCCTGGCGCTGATTACGCCCGACGACACGCTCAAGGTCATCGACCAGGGAGACGACGAGAGCGTGAACGCGGTCAATCTCCGACGGCTGATCACGCGCACCACCGGCATCACGACGACAGTTGACACGGCGGCGGCTACCGTGATCCAGACCCGCCACCGCATTCCTGAAGAGCCGTTGCGCGATGATCAGATTCTCGTGTTACAGGTTCCGATGGCTGATCCGCTGCGCTGGGTCGAGCCGAATCTGGAACGCGCCACGATCATGCACAGCGAAGCCGACTACGGCAAGATGTGGGTCTATCTGTACGAGAGCGTGGTGCGGGCTGGCGACCTGCGCATTGCCAGCCAGTATCCGGTAATTGTCAACCGTCGCTACCTTATGGATACCACGCCGATCCCGCGCTGGGACGTTCCCAAACTGCACATGGCCGAGACGCTCTCTCTCTTCGGCGCGGGACGCGAGAAGCGCATCTACGCCGTCCCGCCGTATACGGCGGTCGAACCGCTGCAATTCGACGACTATCCCTTCCGCACCGAATACCGTCCCGGTCAGCGGTGCGCTCGCTGCGGCGCCGAGAACGCCTTCCTCACCACGCATTTCGTCGCCGGCACGCATGGCGGGCGCTGGGAAGCGACCTGTTCGGACGCCGGTTATTGTGCAAAACGGCGTGCACAGACGGAGGCGGACGTATGACGAATGAGAACTGGCTCTTGCGCGTCGAGCACCTCACCAAACATTTCGGTCCCGCCTGCCCCGACTGCCGCCGCCTGACCGGACCCGACGCCGGGCGGTCGCGCTGCCCGCGTTGCAGTACAGTCTGGGCATGCGTTGATGTCAATGTGCAACTGGCTGCGGGCGAAGTGCTGGGCATCGTCGGCGAAAGCGGCAGTGGCAAGAGCACGTTGCTCCAGATGATTCATCTGGCTGTCCGCCCCGACGGCGGGCGCATCTGGTACTGCGACGATGGCGAAACGCCGCGCGATCTCCTGGCGCTCGACCGCTACGAAGCGCGGCTCTTTCGCAACACGCGCCTCGGCATCGTCTATCAACGGCCCGAACTGGGGCTGAACATGCGCTTCTCGGTGGGCGGCAACGTCGCCGAGAAATTGCTTCTGGCTGAATGGCGCCACTTCGGGCGCATTCGCGTGCGCACCGCCGAACTGATGGACAAAACCGAGCTGCTGCCGGAGCGCATCGACGATGAACCGGCTACCTTCAGCGGAGGGATGCTGCAACGGGTCCAGATCGCCAGGGCGCTCGCCAGCCGCCCGGCGCTCCTTCTGCTCGATGAAATCACAAGTGGGCTGGACGTTTCGGTGCAGGCGCGCGTGCTCGACTTGCTGCGGCGCATTCAGTGGGAAGACGGCATCACCATGCTGCTGGTCTCGCACGATCTGGGGGTCGTGCGGCAACTCGCGCGCCGCACGATTGTGATGAAGAACGGTCACATCGTCGAGGCGGGCCTCACCGACCAGATTCTGGAAGACCCGCAACACCCGTACACGCAACTGCTGGTGTCGTCGGCGTTGTAGCCAGGAGTGAGGAGCGAGGGGAGAGGCGAGAGGCGAGAGGTGTGAGGAGCGAGGGGCAAGGGGCGAGGGGCGAGGCGAAGAGGAGTGAGGCGACTGGGACGCTGTTCACCAGCGCGGGCATCAATACCCGTGCTGATCGGACGAAGCCCCGCGCGGGGCCAGCGGCGTGCATCCGCTTGCTCCGTGGCAAGGGCGCGGCTGCGCCCTTTGTTCGAGTCAGCCCGGCAGTTATGGGATTTGAGCAATAAAGCCAGTATCGCCCGGTTCAGCCCGCGCAGGCGGGCTTCGCAACCGGAGCCCGCGGCTTCAGCCGCCGGGCGGGCAGGCGGATCGCGGAATAACGATTCAAAGCCCATCAGCCGCCGGGCAGACGAGCGGATCATGGACGATGTATTCCATATCCATATGAATATCCATATGACCCATCTCCTCGAGGTATGCAACCTCCACAAATCATTTACGCTCCACCTGATCGACGGGCGCACCATCACCCCGGTGCGCGACGTGAGTTTCAGCGTGGCGGCTGGCGAGCATCTCCTCATCTACGGGCGCAGCGGGATGGGAAAAACCAGCATTCTCAAGTGTATCTATCGCTCATACCTGCCCACATCCGGCGCCATCTGGTTCGACTCGCAGCAATTCGGGCGCATCGATCTCTGCCGCGCCAGCGAAAGCGTCATCCTGCGACTGCGCGAGCGCGAAATCGGCTTCTGCTCCCAGTTCCTGCGCGCACTCCCGCGCATCTCGGCGCTTGATACGCTCTGCGAACCGCTCTACCGGCAACAGATGGATCGGGCGACGGCGCAGGAAATCGGGCGGGAATGGCTGACCCGGCTGGGCATTGCGCCCGAACTGTGGCAGGCAAGCCCGCTCACCTTCAGCGGCGGCGAGCAGCAGCGCATCAACCTGGGGCGCGCCTTTATCGCCCAGCCGCGCCTGCTGCTGCTCGATGAACCAACCGCCAGCCTCGACGATGCCACCAAACAGGTGGTGATCGGCATGATCCGGGCAGCGCAGGCGGAAGGAACCGCGATCATCAGCGTCTCGCACGATCTGGCCGCCCTGGGCGCCTGCGCTGACCGGCAATGGACCTTTCAGCCAGCGAGGTAACGTGTGCAATTCTTGTTGACGAACGCAACGGTCGTGTTGCCCGACCGGGTGATGGACGAAGGGTGGGTGGCGATTGACCGGGGACGGATCCGCGCCATCGGGTGCGGCGCGTACCCGCACGCGCCGACCATGCCGCATTTCGATCTCGACGGCGCCTATCTGCTACCCGGTCTGATCGATCTCCACTGCGACGTGATCGAGAAACTGGTGCAGCCGCGCCCCGGCGTGACGATCGAACCCGGCATCGCGCTCCATGCCGCCGACCGGCTCCTGCTTGGATGCGGCGTGACCTGCCAGTTCCATGCGCTCTCGCTCGACGATGCCGAGTTTGGCGTGCGCAGCGAACAGTTTGTGCACGATTTTCTTTCACGCCTGCGCATTGAACGGCACTGCGGCGCGCGTCATCTAGTGCATGCCCGCGTGGAAGTGAGCAGCGAGCGCGGGATTGAGGCGCTGAAGACCATGCTCGGTCATCCGTTGCTCCGCCTGGTTTCGATTATGGATCACAGTCCGGGACAAGGACAATACACCACCGAAGAAGCCTTTCGCAGGTATGTCATTCAGATGAGCGGGCGCAATGACGCCGAGGTTGATCTGATTCTGGAACGCAAACGTGCATTGCAGATCGACATTCCGCGCCGGATTGGACAGATCATCGCGTGGGCGGCGCAGTACGGGCTGCCAGTCGCCAGTCACGACGACGACACGCTAGCGAAGGTCGCGCAACTGGTTGCCTATGGCGTGCGCATCGCCGAGTTCCCCACCACCATGAGCGCCGCCCAGGCAGCGCACGCCGCCGGACTGTCAGTTGGCATGGGCGCGCCGAACGTTTTGCGCGGCGCATCCAGCGGCGGCAACCTGAGCGCCCTGGCTGCCATCGAAGCCGGCGTGGTCGACTGGCTCTGCGCCGACTACTATCCCGCCGCGCTGCTGCCGGTCATCTTCCGGCTGGCAGACCGCGGAACCCTGAACCTGCCCGCCGCTGTCGCGCTGGTGAGCTATCACCCGGCGCGCGCAGTCGGGCTTGATCAGCAGATCGGCAGCATTCAGCCCGGTCGTGTCGCCGATCTGATCGTCGTGCAGCGCATGCCCGATCCAGTGGTGCAGCACGTTTTCGTCGGCGGACGGTCCGTCT
>DAOTWI010000375.1:0-3345 GCA_034436075.1 Roseiflexus sp. | reverse complement strand
GCTTGCCGCCCGCCAGTTCGGCAATGGCAGCGCCTGCGCTCTTCGCCTGCTCTTCCATCGCAGCCTTTTCCTTCGCCAGTTGCCCGATCTGCGCTTCGAGTTCGCGCATGCGCGCATTCGCATCGCGCAATGCCTCCTGGGTGGCGGACAGCGCCAGTTGTTCCGCGCTCGCAGCGCCTTTCGCGGTATCCGCCTGCTTCTGCGCCTCCGCCAGTTGCATCGTCAACTGATCGATTTCGGAGTTGCGCTGGTTGAGCTGCTTCTGAAGTTCGTAGATGCGATCACTGAGGTTCTTGATCGTCTCGCCGAGTTTGTGCTGCTCCGACTTCTCCTCGTCCTTCTTGTCTTTGCCGAACAATTGACCGAGACCCATGAGGGGACTCCTTTCACTCATGCTGCTTCCGAGAGACGCCCGAAACGCTTCTCACCATGCGCAAGCCCTTCTGGTTGGCTGAACCTGACCCGCTGTACTGGGACGACGAAGACGTTGATCAGTGGGCTCTGCGGCGGCTTCGACAGGCTCAGCCGCCGCCGACGATACAATCGTGAGAAAACGTTTATGCTCCGCCCTGCGCCTCGTGGCAAACACGCCAGACTTTCTCAGGGCGCAGCGGCATGTCGATGTGCCGCACACCAAGGTGCTTGAGCGCATCAACGACCGCGTTGACGATTGCTGGCGTCGAGCCAATTGTCGCTGCTTCGCCAATCCCCTTGGCGCCCAACGGGTTGTGCGGCGTTGGCGTGACAGTTTGATCGACGACAAACGCGGGCAGATCATCGGCGCGAGGGAGAGTATAATCCATAAGTGACCCACTGAGCAACTGCCCGTTTTCATCGTACACGACTTCCTCGAACAGCGCCTGGGCGATGCCCTGCGCCAGACCGCCATGCACCTGACCGGCGACGATGAGCGGGCTGATGCGCGGACCGCAATCATCAACACTCACATAGTCGCGCACCGTCACGATGCCGGTGTCGGGATCGACCTCCACCACCGCCAGGTGCGCGCCGAAGGGGTAGATCAATGCTGGCGGCTTGAAGAAATCGGTCGCTTCCAGCCCCGGGTCGATATCGTCGGGCAGATCATCGGAGTAGGCGCGTTCAGCGATCTGCACCAGCGTCAGACCGCTGTCAGGCGCGCCTTTGACGTGATAGCGCCCCTCGTCGAACACCACATCTTCGAGCGCCGCTTCAAGCATATGCGCAGCAATCCGGCGCGCCTTTTCGCGCACTTTCTCAATTGCGCGCACGAGCGAACCGCCGCCGACCGCCAGGCTGCGGCTGCCCATCGTGCCATTGCCCATCGGCGTTGTCGCCGTGTCGCCGCTGCGCACCACGACCTTCTCGAAATCGGCGCCCAGTTGATCAGCGACGATCTGGGCGAAGGTCGTTGCCGTTCCCTGACCATGCGGCGAAATGCCAGTCATGACGGTGACTGTCCCGGACGGCTCGACGCGCACATGTGCGCTTTCATATGGACCAAAGCCGCACATTTCGACGTAACAGGCGATGCCGATGCCCAGCAGCGGTGCGCGCTCACCGGCAGCGCGCGCGGCAAGGCGCTGCTGCTGTTCAGCGCGCAGGTCGGTATAGCGCCCGACTTCAAGCGCCTTGCTCAACGCCTTATCGTAGTCGCCGCTGTCGTAGGTCGGACCAACTGGCGTTTTGTAGGGGAAGGCATCGGGCGGGATGAAATTGCGCCGGCGCACCTCAACCGGATCGAGCCCCAATTCGAGCGCAATCGTGTCCATCAGGCGTTCGATGTAGTAGGCGGCTTCCGGGCGACCCGCGCCCCGGTAGGCGGCAACCGGCGTTGTATTCGTGTACACGCAGGTAATTTCGTAATCGACGGCGGGAATCTGGTATACGCCCACTGCCATCATGCCGGTCAGATCAGGAATGGCTGACGACACCGGATATGCGCCGAGGTCAGCCGCCACGCGCGCACGCAGCGCCGTCACGACGCCATCGGCGGTCACAGCCGCCTCGTAGTCCGCAATCTGCGCGCGTCCATGCGTCGTCGCCTGCATATGCTCCAGGCGTGTTTCGACCCAGCGCAGCGGCATGCCCAGACGGCGCGTGAGCGCCGCCAGCGCCGCCTCTTCGGGGTAAACGCCGATCTTGACCCCGAACCCGCCGCCAACATCGGGCGCGATCACGCGGATCTGATTTTCCGCCATGCCCAGCATCTTTGCCAGGTCGCGCCGGATCCAGTGCGCCGCCTGCGTACTCGTCCAGACCGTCAATCCTTCCGTCATCGGATCGAGCGCCGTCAGCACCGCTCGCCCTTCCATCGGCACACCCGACAGGCGCTGGCTGACCATGCGCAACGTCACCACCCGATGGGCGCTGGCGAAGGCGCCTTCGACATCACCACGCTTGCGCCGCCACACATGGTCAATGTTGTTCTGCGCTCTCTCGAACAGCAGCGGCGCATCGGGACGAAGCGCCTGTTCCATGCTGGCGACCGCCGGAAGCGGCTGCCAGTCGACCACGACCGCCGCCGCGCCATCCTCTGCCGCTGCCGGGCTGGCAGCGATGACCGCCGCGACGATTTCGCCAACGTGCCGCACCTTGCCGACCGAAATGGGGTAGTGCGAGTATTGCGGCGGCGCCCCTCCCGCCGCATCCGACCCTTCACTGCCTTCAAACAGCATCTCGGTATAGGCGTCTCGCAACTCTTCGCCGGTCACAACCGCCGTGACGCCCGGAAGGCGCAGCGCCGCCGATGGGTCGATAGCGCCAATCCGGGCATGGGGGTACGGACTGCGGACGAACGCGACATGCTGCATGCCGGGCAGCGTCATGTCGCCAACGTAGCGTCCCGCGCCGGAGATCAGGCGCGGGTCTTCCCTGCGACGCACCTCTGCGCCGATCAGTGATGCGTAAGCCATAAGACCCTCAGTTCTGGAACTCGGAGATGCGGATCGTGCATATACAGTATAGCAAAAGTCGTGGAGGAGCATGTATGATACAATTGAGGTGTGAGGCGTGGGGCAAGAGGCAGGAGGGTTTGCAGGTTGCGCGTAGAGGCGTTGCACTGCAACGGCTGGAACTGAAGGGGCGTACAACGTTGCACGTTGAATGTGTGAAGGGTGCAGGTCGGGGCGCGCCAGCGCCGCGCCCGCGACGAGGCAAACGGCGCGAGAGTTGCATATGGCGCATAGCCGTTGCATTTCAACGGCTGTAGCTCCAGGCAAGGTTGCAGGGTGCATTGAGAACCGTCGCACGGCAACGGCTGGAGCACGCAGCAACGGCTGGAGCGCCCGGTTCTCGGTTCTCAGTTCTTGGTTCTCAGTTCTTGGTTCTCAGTTCTTGGTTCTCAGTTCTTGGTTCTCAGTTCTT
>DAOTWI010000374.1:0-4915 GCA_034436075.1 Roseiflexus sp. | reverse complement strand
GGGTGCGGGCGGGGCGTGTCCATCGGGCGTCGCTCACGTGCCCGTCACCTGTCAGGGCAGCAGCAGCAACTTGCCGCTTGTGGCGCGGCTTGCCAGCGCGCGGTGCGCTTCCGCCGCCTGCTCCAGCGGGTAGGTTGCGTCGATGCGCACCTTGAGTTCACCCGCCGCCATCCAGTCGAAGAGATCGCCGGCGCGCCAGAGCAATTCGTCGCGCGTTAGCAGATAATGCCCAAGCGAAGGGCGCGTCAGAAAGAGCGATCCTTTCGCGTTCAGTATTTGCGGGTCGAATGGCGGCACGGCGCCGCTCGATTGCCCGAACAGCACCATATAGCCCCGTGGCCGCAGACAGTTCAGGCTGCCCTCAAAGGTTGTTTTGCCAACCGAGTCGTACACCACGTGGGCGCCGGCGCCGTCGGTCAGGCGTCGCACTGCCGCGCTGAAGTCTTCCTGGGTGTAGAGAATGATGTCGTCGGCGCCGGCAGCGCGCGCCAGTGCGGCCTTCTCTTCCGTTGATACGGTGCCGATCACCCGCGCGCCGCAGCGCTTTGCGATCTGCACCAGCAGCAAGCCGACGCCGCCAGCAGCGGCGTGGATCAGCGCCACATCTCCCTGGCGCAGCGGGTAGGTGCTGTACGCCAGGTAGTGCGCCGTCATCCCCTGGAGCATGACCGCCGCCGCCTGTTGCAGGTCAACGCCTGCGGGAACCGGCGCGAGCATCGTTGCTGGAACGATGGCATACTCCGCATACGCACCCTGTCGCATGGCGTAGACGACCTGATCGCCAACGCGCACGTCGCTGACGTCGGGACCGACCGCATCCACGATCCCGGCAGCCTCCATGCCGAGGGTCATCGGCAGGGCGCCTTTGTACTGCCCGCTCCGCTGGTAGATGTCGATAAAGTTCACTCCCGCCGCTGCGATCTTCACCCGCGCCTCACCCAGTCCGGGTTCCGGCACGGGGATGTCGTCCAGGCGCAGCGCCTCGGGTCCGCCGTATTCGTGCACACGTATGGCGCGCATCATACCGCTCCTGTATCTTTCAAGGCTTCTTTGCTCCGTGATTCTGCCAACAACTGTTCGACGCGGTAGCCGCTCTGTTCGGCGGCTTCGGTCAATGATTCGACCAGGTGAGCGCAGGCGGCGCGGATCGTATCGGCATCGGGCGTCTCTTCCGCCTGAAGAGCAACCGTAGCGATCAGGTCGAGCCAGCGCAGCAGACGCTCAAAGCGCTCTTTGTTGAACCACAAGATTCCCTGGAAGCGATTGACCCGCGTGAACGACTGCACATCGCCGTCCGCCATCAACACTGCCGCCAGTGCGCGTCCATCGCTGGCATACGCTTCGTGCCAGCGTTGATGCGCGGTCAGCGCCTTGACGAGCGTCACCGCATCGGCGGCCACGTCGTCGCTGTAGCCGAACTCCGTCAGCGCCGCCTGAAGCGCCCGTCCGAGCAGATATTCGTCGATCAGGCTGCGGCTCTGACCCGCCACGTCGTCGTCGGCGAACAGCAGCCCCAGGCGATGGAGAATTGCCCAGGCGACGGCGGTTCCCCAGCGGGCGGGGTCATCCGCCAGCGGCGCGTTGATCTGTTGCGCATGTTGCGCATCGGCGCACACCAGCAGATCGATGACGGTTTCGAGCCGGCGGCGCACATCGGTGACGATGCCGTCGGTATCGGCGGTTCCGCCGCTGAACGTGATGAACTCGGTCAGGAAGAGACGCAGCCGTTGCTCGAACTGTTCGATCGCCGGGAGTTCATCTTCTTCCCCTTCAGTGACAGGTTGCGCGCCGGTTGGTGAATCGGCGCTCTCGCCATCCGCGTGACGCCGTGCCAGCGCCGCCAGTTCCTCCGGCGTCGGCTCGTCTGCTGCGTCAGGTCCTTCGAGCATACTGTCGGTGACGTCTTCTTCGCCATCGAACACTGGCAGCGCGCCGCCCTGCGCCGCGCGCTGATCCGCCCACGCCGCCAGTTCGCGCAGCGTCGCAGCGCTGACCAGTTCGCGGAAGGGGGTCAACACCGGCTGGAGGAACATCTCGCGCAGTGCAATGTCGATACTCGGCACGCCGCGCCCGCCGAGGTAGGCGGTAATCTGCCCGTAGCGTCCATCGGGGTACTCTGCGACCTCACGGAAATCGATGAACACATGGCAGTCGTAGGGACCGAGTTCGACGTACAGCCCGCGCTCCGCCAGATCGCGGCTGTGGCGGATATACTCCAGACCGCTGCGATGATCGCGGAAGATAGTGTAGTTGTTGTCGCCAGCGCGAAGCGCCAGCCCGTCGGCGAGGGTGCGTTGCACGAGCGCGCGTTCGTCGCCTTTGCCGGTGCGCGCCATGAACGCCGCCGAGAGGCGCACCCAGCCGTTCGCGCGGGCATAGCGGTTGTGGTAGACCACCAGCGACCGCTCATCGCCGTGGCGGTTCGAGTAGGCGAACACATCCTCGTTCACATGACCATCGGGCATGTAGAAATCGTAGAGCAGGAAGTGATCAGTGCCGGCGAACAGATACCGGCGATGCAGCAACGGGAAGATGTCGCGCTCATGCCGGGCAATCAGCCACTCGTCAGGTTTCTCGTCCCAGTAGGCGCGGTAATACTCCATGCCATACTTCTCGGTGAACCCCTCGATCTGGCCGTGCCCGAACATCGGCAATCCGGGCATCGTGACCAGCATGGTGCAGACGCCGAAGTACTTGTCGCCTTTACCGAACTGATCAACCGCCGTGCGTTCGTCGGGGTTGTTCATGAAATTGACAAAGCGCCGCAACACCTCCGGGTCGAACTCGAGGACATTCTTCATGATCTGGCGGTACTTGGCGTTTTCCTCGTCGCGCAGACAGACCATGAAGGCGCTGTTGTAGACGCGGTGCATCCCCAGGGTGCGCACGAAGTACCCCTCCATCAACCAGAAGGCTTCCGCCAGGAGGAGCGTATCGGGCGCTTCGACCGCGCAGCGATCAACAACCTCGCGCCAGAACTCTTCCGGCATTGCGAGGTCGAACTGCGCGCGGGTCATGCCGAAGCCGGCGCGTGACGGAATATCACCGCCGGTTCCGGGTTCGGGGAACCAGAGGCGATGGTAGTGGCGCTTCGCCAGCGTCATTGCCGCGTCGAAGCGGATGATCGGGAAGTGCCGCGCCACGTGCAGGATCGTCTGGATCACCGCCTCGCGCACCTCGGGTTTGAGGTAATTGAGTTGCGCAGTGTCGTTCCACGGCATACTGGTGCCATCATTTCCGTGGTAAATATAGCGCGCCTCGCCAGTCCAGCGATCAAGGCGCTTGAAGACCACGGCGGCGTCCGTGCGGTCGTAATAATGGTCTTCAATGAAGATTCCCACTCGAGCATCGCTCGACAGGTCGGGACCGTTGAAGGTATAGGTAGGGAAGGGCGGATACGGGAGTTGAATGAACCAGTCGGGATGTTCGATCACCCAGCGTCCGTCGATGCCGACGTGGTTCGGCACCATATCGGCGGAGAGGCGGATGCCGCGCTGCCAGGCGCGCGCGCGCAGATTGTCAAGCGCCGGCTGCCCGCCGAGCGCCGCCGCGATCTGATAGTCGTAGAGCGAGTACGCCGACGCGACCGCGTCGGGGTTGCCCATGATCTGCTTGATGCGTTTCGACGCCTCACTGCGTTCCCACAGCCCAATCAGCCACAGACCGGTGAACCCGCGGCGCGCCATGGTGTCGAGTTCCTCGTCCGGCACCTGATCGAGGGTCTTGATCGGGCGACCGTACCATTTGCTGAGTTGATCGAGCCAGACGAAGGTATTCTTGGCGAGCAGCACCAACCGCGGCATCCACTCGCGGTCGGGGGTGTAGCGTTCCGGTTCCGCCTCCAGGTAGCGGTAATCAGCGACCGGCACATAGGCGCCGGTCAGGTCGCCGCCGCCGACGCCGAAGCGCGCGCGTTCCTCCTCCTTGATCACGTCCAGCCCGCTGAGCAGACGATAGAGGAAGGAGCGATCGAGGAAGCCCGCCCAATGTTCGAGAATATAGTTGAGCTGTCCTTCGAGCGAGTGCGGCGATGCCAGCGCCGGCGCGCGCAGCAATTCGATGAGCGTGCGACTCGTGACGCCCGGCAGAACGGCGGCTGGCGGCGGTTGCGTGGCGAAGAAGCGGTCGAGCTCGTCGATCATGGCGAGATAGACGGTATCGTGCTCGAGGCGCGCATCGTCGAACAATTCGAGGAACGGATTGAAGGCTGGGTTTGCGTTCTCCAGCCAGAGCATCAGCAGTTCTTCGAGCGCAACCTCCCGGTGCGGCATGCCGCCGGTTTCGTCCGCCAGGTACGCATCGACCATCTGTTCGCGGCGGTAGACGGCAAGCGGCGGAAACGCATCGCAGAACGTGCGCAGCGCCGCCTCGACCTTCTCCGCTCCCAGGCGCTCATTGAGCCATGCCAGTGCATCGGCGAGCATGCGTTCGCGGGTGCGCTTGCGGTACGTCGCAGCGACATAGTGCAGGATTTCGTCGATCAGCCCCATGGCGCTGATCTGCCCGGCGCGCACCACCTGCTCCGGGAAGCGCGCTAGATCGCGCTTCTGGTTCATTTTCTGCGCAAAGACGCGCGCAGCGTGAAAATTGGCAAAGATAACGTTGCCGCTGAACTGGAACAACGACTCATCGAAATGGTAGCGGTCGCGCGCGCTGCGGGCGATGTGAAACTCCATCACCGGCGCGCCAGTTATGCGGCTCATATCCACGTTCTGCTCCCATCGGGTTGCATGTGACGCACACCGGGGACGCCAGGCGTGCATCATTCCATTTCCGCGTGGTTTCAACATGTCCTTCGTGAAATGCGCTCCGTAGTATACCACGCAGATGACGGTGCGCGGACAGGTCATGACAATGTTTGAGTATCCAGGCGCGCATTGTCAGGCGGCAAGCGCCCCCCCAACCCCCCCCGCTT
>DAOTWI010000373.1:0-2259 GCA_034436075.1 Roseiflexus sp. | reverse complement strand
GATGGCGTCTTCGCCATGGGCGAGAATGGCATCAGCAATGTGACCGTCACCCTGAGCGGAACCGACGACCTGGGCAATCTGGTGACCCTGACGACCACGACGACGATTACCGGGTTCTACGCCTTCGAGAACCTGCGTCCGGGAACCTACGCTGTGATCGAGACGCAGCCGTCCGGCTACCTCGACGGGCGCGACACAGCGGGGACGCTCGGCGGCGACACGACAGTCAACGACCGGATCGCTGGCATCATCTTGCCGCCAGGCGGCGCGAGCCTGAACAACAACTTCGGCGAACTGCGTCCGGCGAGCCTGTCGGGGCGGGTCTACCGCGACGACAACAACAACGGCAGCCTCGACGGGAGCGAGCCAGGGATCGGCGGCGTGACCATCACTCTGACCGGAACTGACGACCTGGGCAATCTGGTGACCCTAACGACCACGACGACGATCACTGGCTTCTACACCTTCGACAACCTGCGTCCGGGGACGTACACGATCAGCGAGACGCAACCGGCTGGCTACTTCGACGGCGCCGAGACTGTCGGCAGCGCGGGCGGAAGCATTCTCAGCAACGACGTGATCGGCAACATCACCCTGAATGTGGGCGTTGCAGCGACAGGGTACAACTTCGGCGAACTGCTGGCGGCGCGCATTGCCGGGTTCGTGTACGAGGACGACGACAATAATGGCATCTTCGACACGGGCGAGAATGGCATCAGTAACGTGACCGTCACCCTGAGCGGAACCGACGACCTCGGAAACCCGGTGACCCTGACGACCACCACGACGATCACCGGCTTCTACACCTTCGACAACTTGCGTCCGGGAACCTACACCGTGATTGAGACGCAGCCGTCCGGCTACCTCGACGGGCGCGACACGGCGGGGACGCTCGGCGGCGACACGACGGTCAACGACCGGATCGCCAGCATCACCCTGCTGCCAGGCGGCGCGAGCCTGAACAACAACTTCGGCGAACTGCGTCCGGCGAGCCTGTCCGGTACGGTCTACCGCGACGACAACGACAACGGCGTGCCTGACGCCAGTGAACCGGGCATCGGCGGCGTGACCGTCACCCTGACCGGAACCGACGACCTGGGCAACCCGGTGACCCTGACGACCACCACCACGATCACCGGCTTCTACATCTTCGACAGCCTGCGTCCAGGGACGTACACCGTCAGCGAGACGCAACCGGCGGCGTACAACGACGGGCGCGACCGCGCCGGCACGGCAGGCGGCGACCTGAGCAACGATCAGGTCAGCAACATTGTGCTCGGCGCAGGGGTCGATGCAACCAGCTACGACTTCGGCGAACTGGGGACCTTCGTCAGCGGCATCGTCTGGCTCGATACCAACCGCGACGGAACGCTCGACGGCGGCGAGAGCGGGCGGCTCGGCGGCGTGACTATTACCCTGCGCGACAGCCTGGGGAACGTCGTCGCCACAACGACCACCCTGGCGGACGGCAGCTACCGCTTCGACAACCTGCCAGCCGGAAACTACACTATCGAGCAGACGCAGCCGACCGGCTACGGCAGCTCGACGCCAAACACGCTGAGCGTCACGGTTCCGCTGACCGGCCTGACCGACCAGAACTTCGGCGAAACCCTCAGCACCCTGAGCGGCTTCGTCTACGTGGACAGCGACAACGACGGCGTGTTCGATGCGGGTGAAAGCGGCATCGGCGGCGTGACCGTCACCCTGCTCGACAGTCTGGGGAACGTCGTTTCCACAACGCTGACCCTGGCGGACGGCAGTTACCGCTTCGAGAACCTGCTGGCAGGCACATACACCATCAGCGAGACGCAGCCGCTGATCTACAGCGACGGGCTGGACAGCGTCGGCACAATCGGCGGCATACCCGTCGGCGCGCTCGTCAGCAACGACGTGATCGGCGCCATCGTCCTGCCCGCCGGAACCGACGGCATCAACTACAACTTCGGCGAACTGGCGAACGCCGGGCTTGGCGACCGCGTGTGGCTCGACCGCGACGGCGATGGCGCGCAGGACGCTGGTGAGCCGGGGATTGGCGGCGTGACGGTCTATCTCGACCTGAACAACAACGGCGTCCTCGACGCTGGCGAACCCACGGCGATGACCGACGCGGACGGTCTCTACTTCTTCGGCGGTCTGGCGGGCGGAACGTATACCGTGCGCGTGGATACAACCACGCTGCCGCCAGGCGTCAGCCAGACCTACGACCTGGACGGCGCGTCAGGGACGCCGCACGCGGCGACGGCATCGCTGGCAGCGGGC
>DAOTWI010000372.1:0-7026 GCA_034436075.1 Roseiflexus sp. | reverse complement strand
GCTGTCGTGGCTGCGCCGCCGCAGGCCGCCAGCGTCAGCGCACCAGCGCCCGCCGCAACACCGCGCAGGAATTGTCGTCGGTTAACCTTCGCCATGGTTTCCTCTCTCCTCTCGTTAGCATCTGTCCCTGGAGTTGACGCCTGATACGACCGGTGCAACCACAGACGGCTGCACCGGTCATCTCAACCCTCAACCCTCTGTCAAGACCCTTGAGGTCGGGCGAGGTCGATGGGACTAGTGGAGACCATTCCACTGCCGACGCATGATCGCAGAACGAGGTCGGTGGTAAAGACCTCAAGGGTCGGTGCATCTTCCACCCTCCCGCCTTCAGATGTGCGACGTTGCACCGCAACATCGTGACAAGCAACGACTACCTTCAACCTACAACCTTCCCACCTTCAACCTGCAACCCTACCCTTTCACCGCCCCGGCTGCGATGCCTTCGACGATGTAGCGTTGCGCCCAGACGAAGAGCATGATCACCGGCAAGACCACAAACATGGTCCCCGCCATCACCACGCCCCAGCGCGCCAGTCCTTCCTGGTCGAGCAGGCGCGCCACGCCGATCGGCAGGGTGCGCATATCTTCGGTGCTGGTAATGATCAGGGGCCAGAGAAACTCGTTCCACTCATTGACAACAGCAAAGAGTCCGGTCGTCACCAGCGCGGGCATTGCCAGCGGCACGGCAATTTCCCACAGACGCCGCATATGACCGGCGCCGTCGATCTCGGCTGCCTCGAAGATCTCACGTGGTAACGTCATAAAGTACTGGCGCATGAGGAAGGTGCCGAATGCCGTCGCAGCGCCAGGAAGGATGAGCCCCCAGTATGTATTGACCAACCCAAGATCGCCCATCGTCAAAAAGTTCGGCACAATCGTGATCTGCGCCGGCACCATGAGCGCCGCCAGCACCGCCAGGAAGACGATGTTCTTGCCAGGGAAGCGCAGAAATACCAGCGCATATGCCGTCAGCACCGCCAGGGTCATCTTCGAGATTGTCGTCGCCAGCGTCACGATGATGCTATTGATGTAGTAGCGGGCGAACGGCGCCGCGTTCCAGGCGGCAGGATAGTTGTCCAGCGTCGGATTGAGCGGGAGCCAGGTCGGCGGCACGGTATAGATCTCACGGCTGGTTTTGAGCGATGCGACGAGCATCCAGTAGATCGGCAACCCGATCACCAGCACCGAGACGATAATCGCCGCATACCCCGCCATGCGCCACATCCAGCGCTGCTGCAAAGCGCGCACACTCTGCCGTCGCTTGTGGCGCTGCACTGCCGTGCTTTGTTTCAGATCGCTTGCCTCGACTTCCACCTGGACACCTTCAACGTGCAACTTTCAACGTTCAACTGTAATGCACCCGCCGCTCCAGAAACCGCAACTGCAAGAGGGTCAGCATCAGCATGATCACAAACATTACCATCGCCACCACGCCTGCCGGACCAGCCTGCGACTGGATGAAGCCGCGTTCGTACAGGTGGTACACCAGCATATTGGTGGCGTTCACCGGACCGCCGTCGGTCATCACGCGGATGATGTCGAACGCCTGGAAGCACGCCAGAATGCTGGTCACCAGCAGGAAAAAAATGATCGGCGAGAGACCGGGAAGCGTCACGTGCCAGAATTGCCCCCACGGACCGGCGCCGTCGATCCGGGCCGCTTCGTAGAGCGTCCGGTCGATTGTCTGCAACCCTGCCAGATAGATGACAACAGCATAACCGGTATTCTTCCAGATGTAGACGATCAGCAACGCCGTCATCGCCCAGTTCGGGTCGGACAGCCAGTTGGGGGAAATGACGCCGAACCAGCCAAGGATTTGCGCCAGCAACCCGAAACGCGGGTCGAAAATGTAAATCCAGACAATCGCAATTGCCGCGCCTGAGAGGACAGTTGGCGTGAAGAGCACCGCCCGCGCGCCGTCGCGCCAGCGCAGCGGTTGGTTCAACAGCAATGCCAGCCCCAGTCCCAGCGCCATCGTTGCAGCAACCGACACAACGGTGAACATGGCGGTATTGATCAGAACAATGCGAAAAATCTCGCTGCTCAGGACTGTCTCATAATTGCGCAAACCGACGAAGCGCCGGATTGGGCTGAGGAAGTTCCAGCTGATCGTGCTGAGGTAGGCGTTGTAGATCATGGGCCAGAACGTAAATGCCGCCAGGAGCAGCATGTTCGGGCCTATCAACAGGAGAAACAATGCGCGCTCGCGCCACTCGCGCGCGCTGACGCGCAGGCGTGACATCGGGACAGCACTCATAGCATCGGCGTATCACTGTCATGGTGGCGCAACTCACATTGGTGCAGCGCCGCTCTTGACCGTCATTGGGGAACGCGCGGGTGCAACACCAGAGACAGGTATGATAATTTTGACACAGCATTTCTATATGTACCACATGAGCGTTAAGTGCGCACGAACGCTGCATTAAGTCGGGCTTAATGCCTCATTAACAGGAGTTGCGCGGTCGTCTCACAGGCGAGCCGCGTGACGGCTCTTTTTGCCTTCGGCAGAGCGGTACTTGTCTTCTTTTGCGGTGCGGCGGCTAAGCCGCCGCACCGCACCACCTTGATCGGGAGCGCCACGCTGCTACAGGCTTTGTGTGCACATACGTTAGAGATTTGTCTGCCACAACTGGCATGTTCAGGCGTGATACGGTATCATCTTATAGGACGATCATCCTGCCATTGACCAAATCTCGCGCACATTGACCATCTCGTGATTGGCGTGGGCTGAGCCTGTCGAAGCCCACGACAGTCGCTCCACAGGTGCAGGCGTGATTGTTCAGGTTTCGGATACAGTCGGAAGGAGCGCCTATGGTGCGCTGGATGGCAGATGAGGAGTTGACGACCCTGCTGCGGCGCTATTACGGCGGCGAAGGCGGGTTGTGGCCCGCGATCCGCGACTATGTCGCCGCCGAACTCGAGCGTCGCGGCATTGCAGGCGCGCGGCACATCCGCTTCCGCCGGCGTGATGATGGGTACGAAGTGATTATCGAAGACGCGAGCGGTTACGAACCAGAGTGACCTTGCCAGCGCCTTGAACCTGTGCTATAGTCAACATTGCTTCCGCAGCGCCAGTGACTGGAATGCGGCATCGCCAGCAGTCGTCGGCTGCTGGTTTGTTCTTCTCCACGCCGCCAGAGAAAGGAATCGCCATGACTGCCACGCCGGCCCGCACGATCAATCTCCGCACCACGATTCCGGGACCGCGTTCGCGCGAACTGCTGGCGCGACGCGCAGCGGCTGTGCCGAATGGTCTCTACAAAGCGCATCCAATCGCAATCGAAAGCGCGTCGGGCGCGCTGGCGACCGATGTTGACGGCAACACCTTCATCGACTTTGTCGGTGGAATCGGGGTGCTGAATGCTGGTCACTGCCCGCCGTCGGTCGTGGCGGCGATTCAGGAGCAGGCGGCGAAACTGATCCATGTCTCGGCGCTCGTCGGGACGTATGAACCATACATTGCGCTGTGCGAATATCTCAACACTGTCGTGCCGATCGGCGGTCCATGTAAAACGATTCTGTCGAACAGCGGCGCCGAAGGGGTCGAGAACGCCATCAAGATCGCTCGCGCTGCAACCGGTCGCCAGGCGATTATTGCGTTCGAGGGGGCGTACCACGGGCGCACGCTGCTGACCCTCACCCTCACCAGCAAGTACACGTTCAAAAAGACGTTCGGACCGTTCGCGCCCGAAGTGTACCGCGCGCCATTCCCTGCCGCCTATCGGATGGGGGTGAGCGAGGAGGAGGCGGTCGAACGTTGCTGGGAAGCGTTCGAGCGCATACTGGTGGCGCACGTCGGACCGGAAGCGATTGCGGCGGTCATTATCGAGCCGGTGCAGGGCGAAGGCGGGTTTATCCCGGCGCCGCGCGAGTTCATGCGGCGGCTGCGCGATTTCTGCACCCGCAACGGCAGCGTGCTGATCGCCGATGAGGTGCAGTGCGGCTTCGGGCGCACCGGTACGCTGTTCGCCATAGAACAGATGGGGGTCGAGCCGGATATTCTGGTGAGCGCCAAGTCGATTGCCGCCGGGATGCCGCTCGCAGCAACCACCGGGCGCGCCGAGATTATGGACAAAGCGCACGTCGGCGGCATTGGCGGCACCTACGGCGGTAA
Organism: Roseiflexus sp.; assembly: GCA_034436075.1. Taxonomy (GTDB): domain Bacteria; phylum Chloroflexota; class Chloroflexia; order Chloroflexales; family Roseiflexaceae; genus Roseiflexus. The sequence continues at coordinate 2,912 of DAOTWI010000372.1, read as the reverse complement.
TCCGCTGGCATGCGTCGCGGCGCTCGAAGTGTTGAAAATGTTCGACGACGGCGAATTGCTGCGCCGGGCGCATCAGATTGGCGCAATCGTGCGCGAGCGCGGCGTGGTCTGGCTGCGCGACATCCCGCTGGTTGGCGATGTGCGCGGGTTGGGTGCGATGCTGGCGATTGAACTGGTCAAAGACCGCGCCACCCGCGAACCGGCAGCCGATGAAGTGCTGGAGGTGGTGCAGTATTGCGCCGAACACGGGTTGCTGACCATGCGCGCCGGGCTGTACGCCAACTGCATTCGCCTGCTCATGCCGCTGGTCATCACTGATGAACAGTTGCACGAAGGGCTCGACGTGCTCGATGAGGCGCTGCGGGTGGTTGCACAACGGAAAGGAGGAGGGCATGGCTGAGGTGATAACGGCGCCAGCCGTGATTGAATACCCGGAAAGTGATGGCAAACCCGTGGGCGAGACCGATGCGCATCGCCGTGAAATCCTGCACATCGTCGAAACGCTGGATCGGCATTTTCGGGATGTGCCGGACATCTACGTGAGCGGCAACCTGATGTTCTACTACGAGGAAGGCAACCCCTTGGCGGTTGTGTCGCCGGATGTGTTCGTGGTCAAGGGGGTGCGCAAAGGGCTGCGCCGCACCTACAAACTGTGGGAAGAAGGCGCCGCTCCCTGCGTTGTGCTGGAGATGACCTCGCGCTCGACCCGCCTGGAAGACAAAGGCAACAAACGCGCCCTCTATGCGATGCTCGGCGTGCGCGAGTATTTCCTGTTCGATCCGCTGGGTGAATACCTGAAGCCGCCCTTGCAGGGGTTTACCCTGGTCGATGGCGAGTATGCGGCGCTGCCATTCGAGGCTGACGGCGGCATTATCAGCCATGAGTTGGGGCTGAAACTGTACCGTGACGATACGATGCTGCGCCTGATCGACCTGGCGACCGGGCAGGAAGTCGTGCGCACCGAGCATCTCAGCGACGCCTTGCAGGACGCGCTTGCCAGAGCGCAACATGCGCAGGAACAGGCGCGCCTTGCCGAAGAACAGGCGCGCCTTGCCGAAGAACAGGCGCAGCGAGAGGCGGAAGCGCGACGCGCCGCCGAAGCGGAACTCGAACGACTCCGCGTCGAATTACAACGGTTACGCGGTGAGGACGTATGAGCGAGATTGTGATTGTCAACACACGCCCTGAGCATATCGACCAGTTGGTGCAGCACCAGCGCGTCTGTTTCCCGACGCTCGCCGACTATGAACTGATGCGGCGCGAGCATTTCGAGTCGCAGTTGCGCCTTTTTCCCGAAGGGCAGCATGTCGCGCTCGATGGCGATCGGGTCGTCGGGCAGAGCAGCACGTTTCGCATCAGCGGCGCTATCGCCCTGGCGCCGCACACCTACCACTGGATTGTCGCCGGGAACTTTTTCACCAACCACGACCCGGACGGAGAATGGCTCTACGGCGCCGATATGAGCGTCCATCCCGACTATCGGGGGCGCGGCATTTCGCGCATGCTCTACAATGTGCGCAAAGACCTGGTGCGTCGCTTGGGGCTGCGCGGCATGGTCGGCGGCGGCATGATGCCAGGATATGTGCGCTACCGCGACCGGATGAGTCCGCTGGAGTACGCGCAGGCGGTTGCGGCTGGCGTCTTGACCGACCCGACGCTAACGCCGCAACTGCGCGCAGGCTTTGAATTGCGCGGCATTCTGCCGAACTATATCGAGGCGGGCGAACTCGGCAACGACTCGACGCTGATCGTCTGGGAAAACCAGGGGTGATACAGGGATTTTTTCCCTGGCGCGTCGCCGCACAATACGGTACTCTTAATATGGCAGGGCTTACGCGATGACGCATTTTCCGGCTTTGCCAGAGCCTGCGGCAGCGTGGCGCTCCCGATGGAGTGCGGTGTGGGGCGGCGGCAAAGCCGCCGCCCCACACCGCTGAAGAAGATACGCACCGCTCTGCCGCAGGCAAAAGGCGCCGTCATGCGGCTCTCCTGTGAGACGACCGCATAATGCCTGCACTGTAAGAATAGCACAAAAGAGGGCCGAATAAATCACGGAAGTGGAGCGATTGGAGTGGTGGAATGAAACGAGTGTGGGTTGTCATAGCTGGGCCGCTGAACATCGCGCGCCGTATCACAGGCGTGTTGTTATTGCTGATCGGCATTCTTGGTCTGTTGCTGCCGGTGCTGCCCGGCTGGCCGCTGATCATCCCCGGTGTGGCGTTGCTTGGGCGACGTGATCGATTAGTACGCCTGAGCCATCTGTCGGTGCGGTATGCACTGCGCTGGATGCGGCGCTGTCGTCAGCCGCATCTGCGGACGCTCGGGTGGCGCCTGACGGCAGAATATGGGCGCACCCGCTGCATGGTGCTTCCTGCCATTGTTGCCACCGAACGCGCCATTGCCCGGGCGCTGGCGTGGTAGGGCGCCGAGAACTGAGAACCGGGAACTGAGAACTGAGAATCCAGATCAATGACCATAGAAGCAACAGATCGAACATCAGTTCCGGGATCGCCAGCGCCTCTGACTGCTTCTCCTTCATCAACCAGCCGTCATCGTCCTGCGCCTCGACGATCTGGCGACTGAGCATGTGTTGGGCGGGCATCGCGTCCCCCGTCGCGACCACGCCGGTCAGATCGAGACGCTAGAGCAGCGCAGGCGTCGCCGCCGTCTCTCCCCTTGTGCGCGACAGCGACCAGGTCCAGGCATGAATTGTCAGACGGCAAGCAAGCGCGTCCCCCCCTGCCCACCTCTCAAGTGTAGAGTTTTTCGGGTGCGAGGTGCGTTTTCCGCGTCTCGAAGCCTTTTTCTTCCTCCCCCCCCCGCCCCCCTCTCCAGCAGAGCTGGAGAGGGGGATTTGAGGCATTCTGATGACCAAAAACAGGTGATGCAACGTAAGGGTTTGCCAGAAAAAT
>DAOTWI010000371.1:0-1946 GCA_034436075.1 Roseiflexus sp. | reverse complement strand
GAAGCGCGTATGGCGGCGCAGGCGCATGATGAGCAACCGGCGGATCATGGCATCACCCGACTGTCATTCCGTTGTGCGTCAGTTCGAGCGTCTCCACCGCTGCTTCCGTTGACGCAGCCGTAAATTGTGGACCGGTCCATTTGACCGGATACGCCTCGATAAAGTTCCAGCGAAACAACTCTTTTCCTGCCGAGTCGTACATAATGACCGTCACATTCCGCCGGTCAATCGAGCCGCGCGCGATTTTGAGAAACCACTGCAACAATTCGTTCGAACTGGTCATGCCGCGCTTGAGGGTGATGTTGCCAATCTTCGTGCGCCCCGGCAGACGGTGAACGAAATCGTTGTTGCCCCCCTCCTCGAGTTCGGTGACCTCGGTTTCGAGTTGCAGCCCGCTCACCTCAGTGAACACTGCCTGCGGCACGCCGGCAATTTCGACATAGAACCGATAGGACGGATACGCTTCTTCAGTCGTCGGCACGCTTCACCTCTTCCGTCGCTGCTTACCGACCGTCACGCCCCTGGCGCGCTCCAGGCGCGCTTCTTCGCGCATCAACCGGTAGACCCGCTCCGCCAGCGCCTCGATGTCAATCGCATCGGAGCGCTGTTCGGATTGTTCCTGCGATGGCGCCGAATCCGGCGCCTCATCAGAACGCCGGGATGGTGATTGAGGCATCGCCGTTATCCTGTCATCTCGCCCACCCCGACATCAATGGCAAACCGCGTCCCGCAGGCGGGGCACTGTGTTTCGACCAGATGCGGAGCGGCGGCGTTGATCTGAACGTACATGTCCTGCAGGTAGAGAAAATCGGTTGCAAACAGGCGCTCCACGATGGCTGGCGTGACAGCGCCGATTGTGCCGAGCCGGGTGATCACCCGGCTCAGCAGCAGAATGCTGAGATACGCCTCATTGCGCTGCACCCGCGGATCGTCGAGCAGCTCGATCTCGTCGATTGCCATTGCGCGACGCATCGATCCTTCGCGGTGCAGGTTTCCCTGCTCATCGACATAGCCGCAGGGCAGCACAAATGAGAACTCGATTTGGAGCATGGCGTCTTACCTGTTGGTGACCTGTTGGTGACAGTCACATTCATGTGCTCGCCCGCAGCGCCGGGGCTGCACGGATTGTCCCCCAGCGCCCGGCGCGCATGCTTCTCCCATGTGACTGTCACCTCTGTCAGCTCGCCCGCAGCGCCGGGGCTGCGCGGATTGTCCCCCAGCGCCCGGCGTCTCCGATGTGACCGTCACCTTTGCCGACTCGGTCTGAAGCATGGCGTCTTCTATTGGTGACGGTCACGTTCATTCGCCTGCCCACAGAACCGATGCTACCACGGTTTCTAGCAGCACGCTACGATCCGTGCTCAACCCAAGTGACCGTCACCTCTGCCTGACCCGCGCCTACTGGACGCGCTCGTATCCTTCGTGGACGATTTCGAGCGTTTCGATCGCCACTTCGTTGTTGGTCGCGTTTGCGTCGGGTCCGGTCAGTTTGCTGGGCCAGGCGTTGACGAACTTCCAGCGCGCGACCGGTTCGCCTTTGGTATTGAACATGGTGATGGTGCCATTGCGCCGCGCACCCTGGATATCCCCCTCCTCGACCATCTTGCGCCACTTCCACATGTCCATGGCGTCGGTGATGCCGCGTTTGAGAGTGACGTTGTTCCACTTCATACGACCGGGGATTTTCTTGATGATGTACTTCCCGTCGGGTCCGCTGGCTTTGCTCTCGACCACTTCGTTCTCGCTGCCGAGACCGGTGCATTCGCGGAAGGCGCCCACGACGCCGTCGCCGAAATCAACACCGAACCATGCTGAAATCAGAGGGTCTTTGTCGGTCATTGGTTCCTCCGTTTTGATGGGTTGAGCCGTTGCACGGTTGAGCCGTTGCACGGTTGAGCCGTTGCACGGTTGAGCCGTTGCACGGTTGAGCCGTTGCACGGTTGAGC
>DAOTWI010000370.1:0-1513 GCA_034436075.1 Roseiflexus sp. | reverse complement strand
ATGAACCGCCCGAGCGCCGGGGGCGACGTTCGGAATACTACGACAGCAAGCCGGTGACATCAAACGGCGGAATTGGCGCCAGCTGCGCCTGCCGCACCCTGCAAGAATGCCGATGCCTTTATGCGCCTTCGTGAACGAACATGTCCTCGAGAATCCCATCCTGACTGATCAAGGAAACCAGTTCGGCATCTTCCGGCAAACGGCGGATCAGAAAGTCTTTGATGAGCGCGGCGCTCCGCGCGGCATCGCATTCGGACTCGTCGACCAGGAAGCCTGCGCCGACCAACTCAACGACGTAGCGCCTCTCCGCATCCCAATATCGCCAGAGATCGCATCCGAACAGCAGGATGCCGCACTCAACCACCTCATCGATCAAGGCGATGGCGTGAGGCGGGGGCAGGAGGAACTCTCTCCCCCAGACGACTCCATAGGGACGGTATTTGTGAATGACCGCCTTGAGGCGCTGCTCGCTCATGGTCCGCCTCCGATCATTGGATTGGCTGCACGACGGCATTGGTCATTTTGTCGATCCAGTTGGGATTGAAACGATCAGAAACCTGAACAACCTCGCCCGTGAGATCATCGATGACCACATAATAGCCATCCTTCCGGTAGAAGTAGGTCACGGGATTGCCATTGGCGCGGTTCACGATGCTGTCCTTCTTTCGGGTGAGCGCAGGATTGCGCACCACGTCACGAATGCTGTCCATTGTCCAGCCACGATTAGACGCCTAGGTGACTTTGTGTGCTGGAAGCGTAACCGTGTCTGGATTGATCGGATGCTCAATGCCAAGGTGACGCAGCACCTCGTCCGCTCGATCGCCCAGGTTCGTTCGAATGAAGCGTTGCAGCGCTTCTTCGCCGCCGACGTCATAGGCCTGCTTTGCACCGCTGACCAACGCCTTTCGCGCCACATCATCCAGCGGGAGACTGACGGGCAGTACATCATCCGGCTCGCCAGCTTCCAGGAGGATGGCCAGGCTGAGATTGAGCGACGCGAAGAGTTTGGCATCACGACCAGCATGCGGGTCGGCGAGCGTGCGCGTCGCCTGGTAGGCGTCCCACGCCGTCCAGCCGTAATCAAGCGCCTTGAGCGCCAGCACGCCGCCCGCGATCAGGATCGGAATGAGCGGGATGCGCCCGTCGGGATCGACGTACTTCAGCGGATTGTTCAGGACATAGGCGTAGCGGTTGAGCGCCTGCGGGTTGAACGGGTGCGGGACGATGCTGTCCGGCGAGATGAACCGCCCGAGCGCCGGATCATAGTACCGGGCATGATACTACAGAAGTCCCGTCGCATCACGGCGTTGCCCGGTGAAATTCAGCGCCGTCTGCCCGACGCCGCCGGTGCGCACGCGCTGCGGAGAACCGAGAACCAAGAACCGAGAACCAACAACGGCATCCCGGCGCTGCAGGCGGGCGGCGGGACGAATGACGCTCCCGCTGGTCGCCACGTGCGAACGCTGACCGGCGTATGGCGCGTCTGCGCGTCGCAAAGGCGCAGGATCACGCC